>CACYBZ010000206.1 GCA_902772795.1 uncultured Ruminococcus sp.
GGATTTACTCAATCAATTCTTTTTATCTGTCATATCATAAAAGAAAAAGTTTACCATCATATTCGGTGGTAAACTTTTTTTAATCTTCTGTTTTGTAGAAAAAATATTCTTCTCTCAGAATGGAATACATTTTCAGACTGATAACAGTGTTGTCCTTTATCATACAGTTCCGCTGTAATCCTTCGTATTTCATCAGAAGTTTTTCCATTACTCTGGCAGAAGCCTGATTGTGTGCCATACACAGTCCGCCTACACGGTTCATACCGAGGTTTTCAAAGGCGTATTGAATCAGTTTTGCCGAAACTTCGGTGGCTATACCTTGATTCTGAAAATCAGGACGGATAAAATAGGAAATATCGCACTTTTTGCTGACAGGGTCAATATTGATCAGTCCGACATTCCCAACATAGCGGTTATCTGATTTCTGAATGACCGCATATTCATAAGAATGATTGTTCGAAGCATTACGGATAACGGCTTTTATCCATTGTCGGGCATAGCGTATATCACAATGACGGGGAATACCGTAGGTAGTACGATAAATACTGTCTGTATTCAGTACATCACACAGCGATTTTGCATCATTGATGGTGTACATTCTGATAAGAAATCTGTTGGTATCAAACATAGAATTCATCTTTCTTTGATAAAGAGGTTGTTACAAGTATATACGATGTCCGAAATCCATACCCACAATATTTCAGAAACAGATGTCAGTGTTACAGAAGTCGGACAATATGTAACGGTTGTTCAGACTGTGGAAAGTGTGAACAACCGTAAAAGTTTAGTAAAGAAACCATAAAATTTCGGTCAAGCCTTTTTAAAGGCTTGTGGGATTTTTAAGGGCAAAGCCCTTAAATATTTCCTGTTACGGTAAGGACAGCCACACCCGGAGTGATAATATATTCTCCAGTAGTACTGTTCTGTGCGAATGTAGCAGGCGGAACAGTAATTTGTCCTGCAACAGTTTCAAAAAGTCCTGTTGTCAGGGCATAAGTGTAGTTGACATCTTGTATCCAAGGCGTATCGTTGAATGTTACCGTCAGATTATTGAGTACAGGATTAAACGTATCTGTAACAATAACATTATCTGTTACAGAAGCTTCGGTGTTACCCATATTCTGAATGATGAAAGTATAGGTAAGCTGACCGTTTTCTGTAATGACAGCAGGATTTACAGATTTACTGATAGTCAGTACAGCAGTATTTTCTGCACTGACGGTACTTGACGCTGTCAATACCGTAGCAAGACCCGTTGCCGTAATGACTGCCTCATTGGTGATACTGCCGTCAGCATTCAGAGGAGCAAAGCGGTTTGCTGTTGTTTCATAAATAACGATAGCGTTTCCATTAGCGGGAACAGTAATTCCACTGATAACCATTCCTGTTTCCGTAACAGATACAGTAGGTGTTGACTTTAATGTACCGTCTGTGTAATACCGCAAAGAATTTTCAGTATACGTCAAGGGAACGAGTGTCTTTGTACCGAACAGATAAGCCCCCAGATTGTCCGATATGGTGACATCAGTGAAAGGTGTATCGCCTGAATTGACAATACTGACAACATAGGTAATATCATCGTTGGGAGTATAGTCATTCATGACGGCTGTTTTTGTGGCAGAAAGTACTTCAGTAATTTCGCCTGTTGTCACATTGGAATTGATAATGTTTCCGTTATAGGAAAGCGTTGCCTGATTTTGAAAAATTGCCATGGTTTTGTGTTACCTCCTTATAGACTAAGGAAATTTACATACATATATGTTATTCCTTTGTACATAATATGAGGTACTATTTGTATTGACACAATTTAAGGGAAAATATTTTTTATTCAAGTTTCTGTTAAAAAAGCAAGTTAGAACTTTTTTGAAAATTTGCGATAGCAAGTTTTCGGATAAACGGTGTGTCAGTAAGCTGATTACGGCAGAAAAGAATTAATGGTGAACAAGGTATTCAGCAAAAAGGCTCTGGTATTGGTTTCTTTCATGTTTTTAATTCTGATGTTCATGTCGTATAACTCTTTATTAAGATATTTTTTCATATCCAGATGGTGCTTATCGGAAATTCTGTATTCCAGAGGAATCTTGAACATCAGATCCATAAATTTTCTGTTATCGTAAATCATGGTGATATCCGCATAGATTTTCATTTCAGAAATGGCACGACCACCATGACCGCCCCAGGTGACTTCATTGTAATGGACATCAGCGGTAGGATACTGTTTCGGAATTTTTTCATATTCAAAGTCTTTGATATATTGTTCAAAGATTTTATCGGTCTTATGTGCCAGCTTACGGTTGGTAGTAAAGATTTTGTAAAGATTACGGTAGAGTTTTGGGGAAAGTTCAGGCATGGTTTTACGGTTGTAATACTTGTACCAGTAAGCACGGATTGTTTCGGATACCCATGACTTGACTTCTACATCAATATCAAGATGTTCAACGAGATAGACTCTTTTACGGTTTTCGTTACCGGCATTGGGGGCAATATAACCGTTATTATGATCCATGATAGCAACGATTTCATCATAATTTTTAAGTGTGTCAGTTGTTTCGGGAACTTTATAAATAGTGTGCGGTACATTGAATTTTTTCGCAATTTTCTTTGCCGCAAAAGCGTCAATCGTTTCTTTTTCAGCAGAAAGATAGCTGAAAGCGGTAAATCTGTCATAGATACCGTTGGCAGCAGCAAAAGTGGTATTACTGTCAATACCTCCTGTGAGAGAAATAGATGGTCTTTTCCATTTACGGGATACCAGTTCCATATTATTTTTCAGAATGTCCGCAGCTTCTTTGATGACAGCATTGTATTCTTCGTCGTTTTTACACTCGGCAAGGTCTTTAAGCGGATAGAATCTCTGATGAGTGATTTTGCCGTCACGATAGGTGTAGTTGATATTCGGCACAACTCGTTTTACTTCATCAAACTGACTGAGGTCACCGGGCAGATACGGTCCGACAAGTCGGGGATACCATTTATAAGCAACATATTCTTTAGCAGTTTCAGACATGGTAAGATGACAGATGTCACCGATAAGCTGAGGGTGGGAAGACATATACAAGTGTCCCTGAACGTATCCGCACCATGCTGACTGCATACTTGACGGGTCGTTCGTGAAAGAAACGCTGTCGCCGTCAATCACACCGTAAACAAACAGACCTGTCATTTCGTCTACGAAATCCCAGTACTGTTCAGTGTTGTAATGTTCGGCAATTCTTTCCAGAATTTTATTTTCATCAATTTCCATGGTGAACGGATTGTAAGCGTGTCCGAAAAGGAAA
>CACYBZ010000207.1 GCA_902772795.1 uncultured Ruminococcus sp.
GCTACAGACAGTTTCCTTTCTGCTGCATCTTTCCAGGAAACAACCAGAGTACTCACCGATGCCGCTATCAAAGGCAAGGTTGACCCGCTGGTCGGTCTGAAAGAAAATGTTATTATCGGTAAACTTGTTCCTGCGGGTACAGGTATGCACCGTTACAGCAACGTGGAACTGGAAGAAAATTTCTCTGTTTCAGGGCAGGCTGTTGACCAGCTTATCAGTAACAATTAATCAATAAAGAGAAAGTCACCATACAGAATATTCTGTATGGTGACTTTCTGATTTTCAAGGACAAAGTCCTTGAAAATCCCACATGGGGAACTCCGTCCCCCCGACCTCTGCCACTTTTGAAAAAGTGGGACAAACTTCTTATGACTCACTTTGTTCGGATTTCGCCAAGACATTTCTACCGAACGTTTACAGAACTTACAAACAAATCCTTTCATACTTCAGATTTCCGGTTCACATTGACGGATTAAATCGAATATCTCCTGATTTTTTACATCACTACTGAATACAACATCGTTCTTTATCTCATCAATGCACATTGCCTCTCTGAGTTGTGCTACATTTTTATCATTGTGAATATTATACCTGGAAATAATTATTTTCTGAAACTTTACAGGACGGTTAACATATGTTGTTGTTACCATATCCCCTATCGCTCCTATAAATTTCGGATTCTTGTATTTGTCATATCTTTTGAAGGTAACGATTTTTCCTAAGGAATTCCGTTTAAACATCAGTACCAGTAACATGGATTCTGCCAATATAGAAACATCTCCGCTGTAATACATAAAGTTTCTGTCTATGGCTCTTACATTGACTTTATCATTCGTCAGTTCTTCTGTTACCTGATTCAGCGACAGTCCTTCCTCCATTATCCGTTCCAGCGTATACTGATGCAAAAAAACATCAAAGAAAATTTTACGGTTAAATCCTAAAATTGCCTGACAACTCGCTTTGTTTTCAAAATCATTGTCTATCTTAAGCACACCAAATTTTATCTTGTTTTGTCCGTCAGTATAGTAACAGAAGTATATTCCTGTATAAAAACTGATAATGGAATGCTCCTCTTTCGGTATGAATTTTACTTGGGACAAATCTTTGTTCATGATATCGTTAATAGAAATGGACGGATAATAAAATTGATTGAACATCTTAATAAAACTGGTAATAGTACCGTCCTGCGGACACCAGTCAGAAATCTGTAATTTTTGGGACTTACAGTAATTACGGACAGTACGGTACGTATTTTCTGAGAAACATTGTTTAGCTGAATAAATATCGGTAAGGTCATATTTTGACAACATACACTCATCACACAAGTAAACAAAATTTCTTGAAAAATTAAAAATCTGTTCCCGGCTATACCTTTTTTCGTTTTTCACAACATACTTCTCCTTTTATATGGTTTTTATTCCGATAAATCATATAATTATCAATACCATATCACATCTTCCTGAAAATAGCAATATCTTACAGATATTTTTCTCTCTATATAACAAAACAAGACAATCTTTTTCTATTCATGTAAGAAATAGTCTTGTTTTATCAATATTTTCCGGATTTCGCTTTCAATTATCACTTTTTTAACTTCCGTTTTGCCTGTTCATTGCCTTGTTGTGCGGATTTCGTATACCATTTCAGGGCTTCTTCCTGATTTTGTCCGACATATTTGCCGTATTCGTACAGATACCCCAACGTATACTGGGCTGAATCGTTGCCCTGCTGTGCGGATTTCGTATACCATTTTACCGCTTCCTTGTTATCCTGCATTACTCCCCGTCCGTTTTCGTACATACGACCCAGATTGAATTGTGCCTTTGTATTATCCAGCTCAGCCGATTTCCTGTACCACCTGACTGCTTCATTATAATTTCTGGAAACACCCTTTCCGCTCTCATACATATAGCCCAGATTGAACATTGCCCTGGCATACCCACATTCGGCCGATTTCCTGTACCAACGAACCGCTTCCTCATCGTCCTTGGCAACACCTTTTCCGCAAAAATAAAGATACCCCAGATTGAACTGTGCTTCGGCATATCCCTGTTCCGCAGATTTTTTATACCAGTTAACTGCTTCCCTGCCGTTCGCTTCGACACCCTTTCCATGAGAATACATATAACCTAAATTGAACTGAGCTTCGGCATAACCTTGTTCCGCAGATTTTCTGTACCAACAGACGGCTTTTTCATCGTCATGTGCAATACCTTGTCCTCTTTCGTACATATATCCCAGATTACATTCCGCTGCTGCATCTCCCTGCTCAGCGGATTTTCTGTACCACCTGACTGCCTCTTCGTCATTCTGTGCAACGCCTTTTCCCGTGGCATAAAGACAACCTAAATTATACTGTGCTCTTGCATAACCCTGTTCAGCGGATTTTTTGTACCAGAAAAATGCTTCTTCATCACTTCGGACAACACCTTTTCCCTGAGAATACAGGTACCCTAAACTGCACTGTGCATCAGCATTACCCAGTTCCGCAGATTTTCTGTACCAACAAACCGCTTCTTTCTCGTCTTGGAGGATATTTCTCCCTGAATAATACATATCTCCCATTTCACGCTGTAACTGTGCGTATTCCTTTGTCAATATACGCAGTTGTTCCGTCAAATCCGTAATCTTTTGGCATAGTTTTCCATATTCTTTGGCTGAACAATCTTTTTCGCTATCCACATCTCCCGTTACTGAAAACTTATGAAAAGTGATAAAACAACTTTTATGTGTCATTCCTTATTCACCGTGTCCGTTTTCGATAAAAAAATCTACTCATGTTTGCTATGACACTCCAAAGGCGTAAATTTCCCACTAATGTATGGGTACATATTAACGACACCTGTTCTGTCTATATCGTTAATTCATAATAGCTCATCAGATTGACACTTGCCTGATAATCTCTGTCAACAGTTGTTTCCGCAGTTATCACAATGATATAGTCTGTCGGATAATTTCAGATTTTTCCTGATATTCCCACAACACCTACATTTTTTGCCTGACGGATAAAATCTGTCTGCCGTGACAAACTCGATATTATTCCATCGGCACTTATACTGTATCTGCCTGTAAAATTCATAGAAACACTGCTCCTGTACAGCTTCGGCAAGGTACTTGTTTTTCATCATACCCTTTACATTCAAATCTTCCATCACAATAAACTTTGGCTGTCGGCTTACTATTTCGGAAGTGGCTTTATGAATATGGTCATGGCGAATATTTGTCAGTCCGTGATTTGTTTTTAAAAGCTGTTTTTCACTTCTGATACTATTGCGTGTTTTACAGTAACATACTCCTTTCTTATTTTTTGCATATTTTTTAGCCGTTCTGCGTTGCAATCTACGCTTTTTCTTCTTTAATTTTCTGACTTTTGCCGTCTTATTGATATTTTTATACTCTGCCTTGTCAGAACAAAC
>CACYBZ010000208.1 GCA_902772795.1 uncultured Ruminococcus sp.
AGTAGTGCAATAGTTTTATTTACCCCTCCGTCCTGTCGGACACCTCCCCTTTCAGGGGAGGCAAATCCGCATAGCTTATCGTTTAATGTTTAAAACAATAGTATCATATAGCTTTCAGAAAGTCTCCCCTGAAAGGGGAGATGTCAGCCATCGGCTGACAGAGGGGTAATCAAAATTAACTTAGTGCAAATGGGGCTTTGCCCCTGAACCCCACAACTTTTTGAAAAAAGCTGACAAAAACTTTTCATTGTCATAGCTATACTGAGAAAATTATTCCAACCACTCAGGTAGAACAGTTTTTTTACTGTCTTTCGTCAGATAAAAAACAGTACAACAGACAGTTTTTATGTCTTATCCGCAACTACATAAAAAATCATCTGTGATAGTTATGATATCTCCGTTGCAATTTTTCAGCATGACAAAGATGAACACCTCTGAACTACATTCAGTTCAGAGGTGTTGTTTCTTATCCTTAACCTACCGTCAGGAGTGAGTAAGTTAATATTGCTGTTATTTCAAAATCTGCCATACACCGAACGCTAAAGTAAATCATCTTTATGAATACAACTTTTTCTTTACCACGACTGTGCAATATATACCGTTTTGCCGAATGAATTCGTCATTGTACCGTCGGTAACATAGTAACCGTTGACGCTGTTGTCAAGTAAGATGTCCTGTGTTTGTAAAAAACCGTCTGCTGTAGTAAAAATAATGTGTGTGTATTCAGAAGAAATATCGGCTTTATAAACCTTTTGTCCATAAGAATTGACAGATTCATAGAACATTGCCACACCCGGCCATTTTGCGTTGGAAAGCTGAGTAGTTTCATTCCAGGCATAAATAAAGATATTTCCCCAGTTTTTATTGTCGGTAAATCTCACCGTATGACTGACAGGCGGTTGTGTGGAGGGCTGTGTGGGAGATTCTTGTATCTGTGGCAGAATGACAGGCGTAACTGATGAAACAATATCGGCACTCCTGCCCACAGTATAGGGTGTTTCTTCATCAATGAGCCATCTCTGAAGAATAACCGCATCTTTTACAGAAATTCTGCCGTCCTTACTGACATCGCCAAGCCATTTCTGAAAATTGTCCGCCGAAGCAATCCCCACGGTTTCCCTGAGAATACCCACAGCATCTTTTATCGTAACGGCACAGTCCTGGTCGAAATCACCTAGCAATACCGCCGAGGAATTTCCTGTTGTTGCCCCATTTCTGACGGTCACCGCATAGTCACAGGAACAACTTCTGTCAAAAACATCGGTAAATTGGGTATGTATCAGATAATTGCCGTCAGAAAGTTCTTTCAGCGAAAGTTCCCTCACTTCGGGACGGGTACAGACATAGGAAGTTACCTCCATAGTGTCTTTGTTGATAATATCCGCACTGAACGACAAAGCAGGAGCACTGCTTTCTGAAAAATCCCATTCCAGCTTTTCATTATCCACAGACATCGTGTTAATTGAGAAATTTCCGAAATTGGGCACAGCAGGCTGTTTGACCGTTCCCGTTAAAATTTGAGGATTCTGACTGTCGTAAAGTGCCTGATTTTCCACTTTTTCACCTGCGTCCCCGAAAAAATATTCATCAGTGATTTTCAATGTGTGAGTACCGTTTTTATCGGGATACATATAGCTGTAATTCATCGACATTTTATCCAGAGAAAACCATTGTTTCTTGATTTTATCATAGGTATAGATATTTTTAAGATAAATGTCACGCTTAAGCCCCCAGTACGGTTTACTGAAACTTTCCATAAACTGCGACATACTTCCCTGAATACAGGTTTCTGACAAAGTGGTGTTGAAATAGCTGGTTAAAATCCATTCGCCGTCCTCTGTATTTCTTATCCACTGTCCGATAAAGGTTTTTCCTGTTGCCTTGTCTTTCCAACAGTGTACAAGAAGCGTATACCATGTATTTTCCTTCCATTCATAGTCCATAAAATAATTGTGTCCGTTGCCCTCACCGCCGAAAAGATGTTCGTCACCTGCGGGATATACCCTTGTCGGTGTGGTGATTACTTTGTTTTCATTATAATCTTCGACAATATCCCAAAACGAAAACAAAGTGTTGATTTTATTGACAGAACGCTGAAAACCTCCGTAAAATACCGCATTGCTCACAGTGGGATACTGGGCTTTCAATTCCGTAACGTCAAGCGTTGCCTGACATAACTGCCAGTAAGTACCTATTGCCTGATTGTCTGTTCTGAAATCAATCATAAAGCTCAGAAAACTCCCGCTTGTCTGAGATAAATCAGGGCGACTGTAAATACAATGAGCTGATACCGTAGGGTCGTTCACTGCGGTAGACGCTGAAACCGGTGAAGAACATAACAGTGCAGAGAGTATAGCACCGCTGACAAAAAGAGAGGTAAGTTTTTTAAGTGATTTTTTCATAGGAAATTCCTCCTCCGTATGTAAGAATCGATATACTGTTATTCTATACTTTTTTCTACAATATAGCAAGACTATACACATAAATTATCCTGTGAAATTTATTCTTCGTATGATAATGAAACAACTCCGGCGAAACTGTATTCAACGTTATCCTGTCCGTCACAGTATTCCTGAAAAATATCTTTTGTCCGCTGTGCGTTTTTCTGCTTCTTCAGCCACAATAGATACTTCACTCCGTCTTTGCTACGGTCAACCACGTCACCCAGTACATATAAAAAATCAACCTGTCTGAAAAACCCGTAAATACGGTACTTTCAGACAGGTTTTATCCATTTTTAATGTCAAAGGGCAACCCCTTCTATCCTCTTTTGGGGCAAAATAATCATCCTCATAGCTTTTGCAAAGTGAATTACTTTCTCCCTATTTACTACCCTTTTCAAACCTCTTTTACAACTCTTTTTCAATTCTTTTTAAGAAACACCAGTTTCCAAGTTTTTAAAGAACTAATGAGTGTATGAGTGAGATAAAACAAAAGAAAAAGTATTTTTTGTAGGTGTGTCAC
>CACYBZ010000209.1 GCA_902772795.1 uncultured Ruminococcus sp.
CTCAAACGGATAAATATTCCCTCAAAAGTCAGATATCTTGGTACATCGGCATTCATAGGCTGTCTTGCCCTTGAAAGTGTCAGTCTGGAAGAAGGTCTGACCTCAATCGGTAACGGAACTTTTTCTGGTTGTACAGCCGTCGGGGAAATTACTGTTCCTTCAAGTGTAACTACCATTGCCGACGGTGCTTTCGGAAAATGGACGGCAGAACAGACAATTATCGTAAAAGGGAAAAGCAGTGCTCCGTCAGAATGGAATTCTGATTGGAACGGTAAGGCAAAAGTCGTATGGAACTGAAACTTTTTGGGTACTCAATCCCCTCCAGGAGAATGAATTTATGCACACTTGGTCGAAAATCAGATACAAACTGGAACATGAATATCTCGCTGAGTCTTTAAAAGAAAGAATCCGTTATTTTGCCACATCATACGGCAGATGTCCTGACCACGAAGGACGAGCGGCAATTCTGTTGGACGGAAAACAGATAATCGCAGGAAGCTACATGGAACAATACAGTAAAGCACAATTTCTGCCGAAAGATGAAACATTATCAATAAGATTACATCAGGAATTTCCGTATATGGACGATACCGCTATCAGGTACGGACAGTTTGACCAACGATGTTTTTACTCTGCTTTCTATGAATTTGATAATCAAAGCATAGAAAAAAGTCTGAAAAGTGATAATATGCTTGTCCGTATATTTGCCATACTGGACAGACGCACTGGTAAAAGACGAATTCTTAAACTTAAAGAAAATATCTTGAATGAACCTGAAATCTTTCAGATGTTCTATGCGGTTCGCAGAGAAGCAGAAAAAATATCCTGCTGAATCAAAACGGCTGATTCTCTCGGCAACACATAATCAGTCAACAGACTTTTCTGATACAGAAAAGTCAAAAGGAGGTATATCAGTACATATGATAACTATTGACAGTCTTACCCGTGATTACGGTGCAGGCAAAGGTATATTTGATGTTTCTTTCTCTGTGGACAAAGGAGAAACATTCGGTTTTCTTGGCCCGAACGGTGCAGGCAAAACTACCACAATCAGACATCTTCTTGGATTTCTGAAACCCGTTTCGGGAAAATGCGAAATCAACGGACTGGACTGCTGGGCAGACAGAGATAAAATACAGGCAAAACTCGGCTATATTCCGGGAGAAATCAGCTTTTTTGACGACATGACGGGTACAGAATATCTTCGGTTCATGGAACAGTACCGCAAACTCGGAACGGAAAGCCGTAAAGAAGAACTGCTGACTTTTTTTCAGCTTGACCCCCAGGCAAAACTAAAAAAAATGAGCAAGGGAATGAAACAAAAAATTGCCCTTGTCGTTGCCATGATGCATGACCCCGCCATTCTTATCTTTGATGAACCTACCAGCGGACTTGACCCCTTAATGCAGAATAAGTTTATTGACTTTATCAATACCGAAAAAAAACGTGGCAAAACTATCCTGTTATCCAGTCATATGTTCGAAGAAGTAGAACGTACCTGCGACCGTATCGGTATTATCCGAAACGGCAGACTGGTGACGGTAAACCCTGTACAGGAATTAAGAAACCGCCATATTCGTTCCTATACCGTCACACTGGAAACAGAAGAACTTGCCACAGCATTTGCCAAGGACTTTTACGGTACACAGAACGGTCGGAATGTGACTGTCACTGCAAAACAAAGTCTGGAAGATATTTTTATCCACTATTATAGGGGTGAACAAATTGATTAGCACCGCACTTTATAAGCGGGAAATGAAACGTAGTACAAAACTACTGTTGATATTCTGTGCTATCCTGACAATGTATATCGCCGTTATCATCAGTATGTATAAACCTGAACTGGCAAAAATGCTGGATAAGTATGTGGAACTTATGCCGGAACTTATGTCATCGTTTGGCATGACGGGCGGTGCAACAACTTTGATAGGTTTCATGTGTTCCTATCTGTACGGCTTTATCCTGCTGATTATCCCTATGCTGTTCAGTATTATCCAAGGTAACGGACTTATCGCAAAATATGTAGATAAAGGCTCTATGGTTTCGCTGTTGTCGGCACCATTGAAAAGACGTACAGTGGTTTTTACACAAATGACAGTACTTATAAGCGGTATACTGCTATTGAACCTGTACAGCACAATAATTGAACTGGTCTTTGCTGAGTATTATTATCCCCATCAACTGAATATTCGTCAGCTGCTGACTTTGAATACAGGATTATTGCTTTTGCATTTGTTTATCGGCAGTATTTGTTTTCTGGCTTCATGCCTGTTTTCTGATACAAAGTACAGCATCGGAGCAGGAGCAGGTATTCCTGTCCTGATGTATATTCTGAAAATGCTTGCCAACATGGGTGACAAGGCAGAAACTATAAAATATTTTACCTTTTTTACACTTTTCAACCCTGACGGCATTGTCGACGGAGAATTCAAAGCCATCATAGGTATGATTGTCCTTTTGACTGGATCTATTGTACTATGGATATCAGGTATCACTGTATTCTGCCAAAAAGATTTGAATATCTGAATTTATCATTATCAATCGCATATTGTTATCATACAATATGCGATTGATTTCATTATCATTCTCCTAAAAAAATCCTGACAGGTTCTTACGCTGTCAGGATTGCAAAACTGATGAAAAAATTATTCTTCGGTATTATCTGTTTCTGTTTTTTCTTCGGTGTCGCTTTCTGCCTCTGCTTCGCCGTCCTCGTCCTCTGAAAGAAAACTGAAATCAAATTCCAGAATTTCTCCGCAG
>CACYBZ010000210.1 GCA_902772795.1 uncultured Ruminococcus sp.
CCTTGACCCCACGAACTTTTTGAAAAAAGTTCGACAAAAACTTTTGAGTGTCACCGCTGACACTTAATCTGACAATCCGAACGAAGTGAGCCATAAAAGTTTTTTGTCCACTTTTTTTCAAAAAAGTGGTGGGATTGTTAAGGGCAACACCCTTAACAGGTGGGAAGTTCAATACAAAAGGTACTGCCTTTTCCTTCTTCACTTTGAACAGAACAGCTTCCTTTGTGTATATCAACTGTCTGCCTGACTATGGCGAGTCCAAGTCCTGAAACACCTCTGCCTTTTCTTTGACGGAAAGTATAATATCTGTCCCAGATGTGTTCTGCTTCTGCTTTGGGTATGCCGTTGCCGTAATCTGTCACTTCTATCTTTGCCGTTGCCTTATCTGCGACAAGTCGGACAGTAACTTTTCGGCTGACATCGGTATAACGGAATGCGTTATCGATAAGATTGTAAATGGCACGTTCCAGCCTGCCCGCTATCCCGCTGACATATACACCGTCCTCTATCTCTGTTTCGATAGTTTCTTCTTTACCTTTGTATAAATCTTCAAAATTTCGGCAAACTCCGACAGTCAGTTCACTGAGATTCACTCTGTCGAAATTATGCGGAATATCACCCGTTTTCAGTTCGGAATATTCCAGTATTTCGTTGACAAGTTCAGTCAATCGGTCAGCTTCACGGATTATCACAGCAACATCTGCTTTACACTGTTCTTCATCGTCCCACGAGGTATCTCCGATTAACTCCGCATAGCCTTTTATCATTGTCAGCGGTGTGCGTAAATCGTGAGATACATTGGCAAGCAGTTCTGTCTGAAAATTATGGGCTTCTATCAGTTTATCAGATGTATTATCCAGCTTGTGGTTTAAATCGTCCAGTTCTTTACAGAAACCTTTCCGAAATTCTTTGGGATAATGGCTTTCTCCGAGATATTTTGCTTTTTCGGACAGCTGTGCTACGGGTCTGCCAAAACTTCGGGCAATAAACCACGCCAGAATAAATCCTGCTATGAGCGAAAACAGTGTCACCCATATCAGCTGAATCCGTATGATGGCAATTGCTGAACCTACAGGGTCAAGCATTGTACGGACATACAATATGGCTTTTTTATCTGCACCATAATAATCGATGTATGTACCGTAATTATAAAAATTTTCGGTAGTATATTCAATTTCTGTGTTGCCATTGTCATTCAGCTTTGTAAGAATATATTCAAAGTCATCGGGAAGATTACGAAAATTTTCTGAATGTTTTTTTCTCATTCGGTTACCGTTCTTGTATTCTTCTTCATCTTCGTCCGTGAGGATATGTTCTTTTTTGTGCATACCGTTGTATTCATCAGAAAAATAGAGTACCTCTCCGTTGGTGTCAGTTACGTATATCAGTATCGAATTGTTGACCGACGCAGTATCAATGATACTGGTGATATTTTCATCGTTACTGTTCTGTGCTATCATTACAGCTGTTTTTCTGGTATTGCTTATCAGCATTTCGTTATAGAAATTCTGTAAGAATACCGTCTGCAACAACCAGAGAACCGTAAAAATAATAGCGGTGAAAAGTATGAAATACAGCCACAGCTTTGTCTTGAATGATTTAGGTTTCCTCTTCAAATTTATACCCTACCCCTCTTATGGTGTGAATGGCGTTACGGTACTTTCCTAATTTGTTCCGCAGAAGTTTTATCTGCCAGTCGACCGTTCTGTCCTCTCCGAAATAATCATAACCCCATACGGCATTCAGTATTTTATCTCTTGACAGAACAATTCCTTTGTTTTCGATGAAATACAACAGTATTCCGTATTCTTTGACAGTAAGTTCTGTTTTTTCGCCGTCAATATACACATTGTGTCCGAGTGTGTCAATTTCAATACCGCTGACCTTGATTTTGTTGGTATCTTTTGGCCTTGTATGACTGTGTCGGCTGATGATGACTTTAATCCTTGCCATTAACTCTTTGGGAGAAAACGGCTTTGTCACATAATCATCAACACCTACTTCAAAACCAAAAAGTTTGTCGTATTCCGTCCCCCTGGCAGAAAGCATTAACACGGGAATATCCTTGATTTTCTTTATCATACGACAAGCGGTAAAACCGTCTGTATCGGGCATCATCACGTCCATAACGATAATATCGAAATCTTCTTTCTGACACAGCTCCACCGCCTCACTGCCGTCCCCGACAGTGACGACCTCGAACCCGTCACGCTGTGCGTATCTTTGAATCAGTGTGCAAATATCCTGTTCGTCATCGGCTATCAACATTCTGTACATTATTGTTGTCCTCCCTTAATGATGGCTTGAAGTGCTTTGCCCTGCAAGCCTTTGAAAAGTCTTGACCTGACTTATTCCGTTGTTCATTATACAGGAAATTTTCTCGCCTGCATAGTAACCTGAAAAATATTTCACTGAAATTCCACAGACATTCCTAATACATTCCCTATAAAATCCTGAATGTCCCCCTATAATACAGACATACAAACAAAACTATTCAGAATCATTTTTGTTTAAGGAGGTCTTTACTATGTTGAAAAAGAAAATGTTGATAGTTCTTACCGCTCTTATAATTTGTTCACTTACAGCCTGCAACACGTCGGATACACAGACAGTCGCCAATACAGCAAAAACGGCTGTTACTGCTCAGAATACACAGGATACGGCAAGTACAGCAGATACAGACGCTACGGATACCGCTGTGACAACTGCCTCCGAAAGTGCAACCGTTTCCCAAAAATCCGACAGTAAAAAATCGGCGACACAGTCCACGGAAAGCACTGCAAAAGAAAATTCAACGACACAGCCGAAACAGAACAATACGGAAGTGTCTGAAAATACGCAGACAGGCAATTCATCGACCGATAACAAACAGAAAAACTCTTCGGAAGTTGTCTGTACCGCCGACACTTCGGGCAAACTTGACACGACAGATATTTTTTCAAACAGAGATATCACACAGACAGCCGATACAAGCAATGCCGTCACGATTACCGCACAGGACAACAAAACGGAAACTATCACAAAAGACGGTGTCTACATTCTTACGGGAACGGCAAGCAATTTCACAGTAAAAGTGGAAGCCGATAAGGAAGCAAAAGTACAGTTGGTTCTTGACGGACTGAATGTTACCAACAGTAATTTCCCCGTCATCTATGTCGTATCGGCAGACAAATGTTTCGTCACGACCACCGACAGTATCAATACACTTTCTGTTACGGGTACATTCACCGCAGACGGCGATACCAATACTGACGCAGTAATCTATTCCAAAGACGACCTTGTATTCAACGGTACGGGTACACTGAATATCAATTCAACGACAGGAAACGGTATTTCAGGTAAAGATGATGTCAAATTCACAGGCGGAACTTACAATATTCAAAGTGCCAAAGACGGCATTGAGGCAAATGATTCTATTGCCGTATATGACGGTACTTTCAATATCACCAGTTCAAAGGACGGACTCCACAGCGAAAACAGTGATGATGACAGCGTAGGTTATATCTATATCCGAAACGGCAACTTCACGATTAACGCTTCAAGTGACGCAATACAGGCAACAACCGTTTGTCAGACAGACGGCGGTAGCTTCAGTCTGAATGCGTCCGAGGGCATAGAGGCAACCTACATTCAGATTAATGACGGAACATTTGATATCTATGCTTCCGATGACGGTATCAACGGTGCGATGAAAAGCAGGAGTTTCGATACACCGACCATAGAATTTAACGGTGGTTATATCAAAGTAGCTGTCGGTCAGGGAGATACAGACGCTATTGACTGCAACGGTAACATTATCGTCAACGGCGGTACGATTGATGTCACGGCACAGATGTCCTCATTCGACTATGACGGAACGGCTCAGTATAACGGCGGTACGATTATCGTAAACGGTTCACAGGTTGACTCCATACCGCAGTCCATGATGGGTGGCAGAGGCGGTATGCA
>CACYBZ010000211.1 GCA_902772795.1 uncultured Ruminococcus sp.
GATGACGCTGAGGGTACACCTGTTCCCATCCCGAACACAGAAGTTAAGCTCAGTGGTGTCGAAGATACTTGACTGGTGACGGTCTGGAAAAATAGAGAGATGCCGACATTTTGAAGTGGCTACCCGGAGGGTAGTCATTTTTTTATGTCTGTTTTTATACGTTACTGTTCAGTCTGTGACGAATGTGTATTAACGACTGATCTAAAATTCCTGCGATATGTTCATCGTCAAGAGAATAGAAAATATTTTTTCCTTCCCGTCTGGATTTTACCAATCCTTCTGATTTCAGTTGTTTGAGCTGGTGAGAAATGGCAGACTGTGTGATATTCATATCAACCACCTGTACCAGTTCGCTGACACACATTTCTTTCTGCAACAGTGCATAGATAATTCTTACTCTTGTTTCGTCCCCCATGACTTTGAAAAATGAAGCCAGTCTGGTGACAACAGGGATTTCAAGATGGTCAATACCTGCCTGACTGTTCGGTGAAGTTGTTTTGTGACTATCCATCGTTAATACCACCTTTTCTTATTTTACGGTAGTCTTTTCGGCTAAGAACCAGATTTGTTTTGTATCAACAGCAAAAGACTGATTGCGAAGATATTCCAATATACCGCCGTCTGTCTGAAAATCAAATGTTACTTTATAGGCATATAAAGTCTGAAAGGGAAAAGTTCTGTCATTTTTTTTCGGACGGTAGCCGTACTTTGTATCACCGAGCAAAGGATAACCTATAGCTGACATACTGGCACGAATCTGATGTGTTCTGCCTGTGAGCAGATTAATTTCCAGCAGAGAATTTCCTGCGGTTTCTTTAAGAACGGTATATTGTGTTCTGATGAATTTGCTGTCAGGAACTTCTTTGGAAAAAATTCTGACTTTATTCTTTTTTTCATCTTTCCAGAGATAACCGCTGACAATACCGCTTTTCCGTTTCAGAATTCCCTGTACCATACAGAGATATTTTTTGGTAATTTCACGGTTTTTGATTTTCTCATTGAGAGTACGCAGACTTTCGGCATTTTTGCAAGCCATGACAATACCGCCTGTGTTACGGTCAATACGGTTTGCCAGTGCAGGAGTAAAGGAATTTTCCGTTCTGGGATTATATTCCCCTTTGTCATAGAGGTAGTGCAGAATTCTTGTTATCAGAGAGTCAAAATGATATTCTTTGTCAGGGTGCACGATAAGTCCCGCTTTTTTGTTGACAAGGATAATATTCTCATCTTCGTAAAGAATATCCAGTGTTATGGGAGCTTTGAGAAATTCATAGTTTTCTGTCTGTGCGTTTTCGTCCTGAAAAAATTCGTCTTTGATAAAGAGTTTGATAACATCGCCTTCCTGAAGTATCGTAGCGATATCACATTTTTTATTATTGACTTTGATATATTTTGTTCGGATATATTTATACAGCAAGGATTTCGGCATAGTCTTGAAACGCTTGGTCAGAAATTTGTCAAGACGTTGGTTGGCATCATTTCGGTTGATAACAATTTCACGCATAGCAATTCCCCTAATGAAAACAGTTGTGATTTTTTATTGGACTTTTCTTTTGATATCATCTATAATAGAACTACCATTCAATATAAGAAAGGAAGTTGCAAGATGAATGAGATTATCCGTAACATGAAAGACAGACGCAGTATCCGAAAATTCAAAGATGAAATGGTTCCCAAAGCCGATATTGAACAGATTATTGAAGCGGGGCTGTATGCTCCCAGCGGAAGAAACCGACAGGCGGTCATTATCGTGGCAGTGACGAATAAGGAAGTCAGAAACAGATTTTCCGAAATCAACTGTCAGATAGGCGGTTGGCAGGAAGGATTTGACCCGTTCTATAATGCTCCTGTTGTGCTTATCGTGCTGGCTGACAAAAGCGTACCCACCTATGTTTATGACGGCAGTCTTGTCATGGAAAATTTAATGCTGGCATCACATTCTCTGGGAATAGGCAGTTGCTGGATTCACCGTGCGAAGCAGGAGTTTGAAATGCCTGAATATCAGCAGTTTTTGAAAGAACTTGGTGTTGAGGGTGACTATGAGGGTATCGGACATTGTGTTATCGGTTATGCTGACGGTGAATTTCCGAAAGCTCCTGAAAGAAAAGACAACAGGGTGTTCCTTGTGGAATAAATTCAGCTAAAAAAATTACTTCGATATTATAGAAATAATACCGAAGTAATTGGCACGCTGAAAGGGACTCGAACCCCCGACCTACTGGTTCGTAGCCAGTCACTCTATCCAACTGAGCTATCAGCGCA
>CACYBZ010000212.1 GCA_902772795.1 uncultured Ruminococcus sp.
AAATTATCGGAAAAATTTCTGCCCATAATGCTTTATGCAAATGGTGATACACGAAAGTTTTTTGTCCACTTTTTTTCAAAAAAGTGGGCGGGATTTTCAAGGGCGGCAGCCCTTGAACAGGGTGTCCCCGATACAATACAACTTTTCACCGCTTAAAATAGTTATTCCCGTCTGTCTTACATAAAACAGACGGGGATAGTATAAACGGTTTATCAGATAATTATAAATTCCAGAGTTCTTTAGCGTACTGGAGGATTGTTCTGTCTGAAGAGAAATGTCCTGCATTGGCAACATTCTTCAGGCACTGTTTACCGAACAACATTCTGTCGGCATAATTGCGGTTGACTTCAATCTTCTTGTCGATATAAGACTGCAAGTCAAGCATAATGAAATAGTGGTCAGCTTTATGCCAGTGTGCTCCGTGAATAACGGAGTTGTACAGTTCTCTGAAACTTCCCTCACCGTCATGTCCGACACCGTCGGAGAATGTGCCGTTGACAAGTGTATCCACAGCATTCTTGATAGTGGGATTAGCTTCGTATACTCCCTTGGAATAGTAGGAGTTCAATGCTCTGTATCTGTCAATTTCTTCTACTCTTGCTCCGAAAATATATTCATTTTCTTCGCCGGCTTTCTGTGTGATTTCCACATTAGCACCGTCATAAGTACCCAGTGTTACCGCACCGTTAAGCATGAATTTCATATTGCCTGTACCTGATGCTTCTGTACCTGCGGTAGAAATCTGTTCGGAGATGTCGGCTGCGGGATAAATCTTTTCGCCGTAAGATACATTGTAGTTGGATACGAAAACAACCTGTAACTTATCTTTGGTATCGGGGTCGTTGTTGACAAGTTTCGCAATTTCGTTGATATATTTGATAATTGCCTTAGCTCTTGCATAGCCCGGAGCAGCTTTTGCACCGAAAATAAAGGCTGTGGGATTCCAGTCGGGAAGCTGTCCTGCCTTGAGTTTCTGATAAATAGCTACAATAGAGATAGCATTCATCAGCTGTCTTTTATACTCATGCAGTCTTTTAACCTGTACATCAAAGATAAAGTCGGGATTGATATAGACATTGTCGTGTTTCATGATGAAATCGGAAAGCTGTTGTTTCTTTATTCTCTTGATAGCGTTGAATTCATTAACGGCATTGTCATCAATCTTATCATTGAGTTGAGCCAGTTTGTCTAAATCCTTCATCCAGCCCTCACCTATTTTGTCGGTGATAAACTGTGAAAGTTCAGGGTTGCAAAGTCCGAGCCATCTTCTCTGTGTGATACCGTTTGTCTTGTTCTGGAATCTTTCGGGATAGAGTTTATACCAGTCTTTCAGCACGTCATTCTTGAGAATTTCGGTATGAATCCACGCCACGCCGTTGGTATGGGAAGATACATAGATAGCCAGTCTTGCCATATGCACCAGTTTGTTTTCGTGGTCGATGATATTCATTCTCTTGCGGGTATCCCAGTCAACTTCTCTGTCATGGAAATCCTGTCCCATATGCCACTGAATTTTCTCAATGTAGCTGTATACTTCGGGAATAACATCTCTCATCAGGTCAATATTCCATTTTTCGAGTGCTTCGCCAAGTACGGTATGGTTGGTATAATTGAATGTTTTCTGTGCGATATCAAAAGCTGTATCAAAACTGACACCCTCTTTATCCAGCAGACGGATAAGTTCGGGAATAGCAATAACGGGGTGTGTATCGTTAAGCTGAATAGCATATTCTTCAGAGAAATGACTGAAATCATTACCGAATTTTGCCTTGTATCTTTTCAGAATGTTCTGCAAAGAAGCACTGCTGAAGAAATACTGCTGTTTCAGTCGGAGTACTTTACCTTCATAACGGTTATCATTGGGATAAAGCACCTTTGAGATATCTTCTGCGGCATTCTTATCGGCAACAGCACCTGTATAGTCACTGTTGTTGAACGCAACAAAGTTAAAGTTTTCTACGGGTTCAGCCTGCCACAGACGCAATGTGTTGATATTGTCTGTATCATAACCGATAACCGCCATATCGTAAGGAACAGCACGGACTGTCTGTGTTCTGAAATTAACCAGTACAGCGTCCTCTTCACGTCTGATACTCCACGGGTCATCAAATCTCTGCCAGTCATCGGCAACTTCTACCTGTCTGCCGTCCTGAATAAGCTGTTTGAACAGACCGTATTTATAACGAATTCCGTAACCATCAAGAGGGACATTCTGTGTGGCAGCACTGTCAAGGAAACACGCTGCCAGACGACCAAGACCACCGTTACCCAAAGCTGCGTCATCAATTTCTTCAAAGACATTGATATCTATGCCTTTTTCGGCAAGCAGGTCTTTGACTTCGTTCAGAATACCCATACAGAAAAGGTTGTTGTACATCATTCTGCCCATCAGGAATTCTGCCGAAAGATAGTAGGCTCTTCTTTTGCCGGCATGATTTTTCTTTGCTGCATTCCACTTATCACTGATTTCGCCCATCATTGCCTTACCGACAACATAGTGAAGTTCTGCGGGGGAAAGTTCGTTAAGTTCTTTACAGTAGTCACTTTTGGCAATTTCAATGATATTGTTCATCATTTTCTCTTTGTTCATTAGTTTATTCCTCCAATCGACCGTATGTAGTAGCCAATTTCTTCAGTTTAGCGGCGAGTTCGTCTGTAAGAACATCACCGTTTACTCTCCAGACCCAGTTACCGCCTAAAGTTGACGGAATATTCATTCTTGCCTTGCTTCCAAGACCAAGAATGTCCTGCA
>CACYBZ010000213.1 GCA_902772795.1 uncultured Ruminococcus sp.
ACCACTCTGTCACGCAGTGTAGGCATACCGCCACGCTGAACGTGTCCGAGTACAGTAAGTCTTGTTTCCACGCCTGTGCGGTGTTCGATGTACTTGGCGATATCTGACGAATTGCCCACACCTTCTGCAACAATGACAATGAAATGTTTTTTACCTGTTTTCTGTGTAGCAATCATTCTGGAAATAACGTCTTTTTCCAGGTCAAATTTCTTTTCAGGAACGAGAATGGCAGTTGCTCCTACGGCAATACCCGTTTGTAAAGCAATATCTCCGCAACGTCTGCCCATTACCTCAATGACACTGCAACGGTCATGGGACTGTGCTGTATCTCTGATACGGTCAATCATTTCCATAGCGGTATTCATTGCCGTATCAAATCCGACAGTATATTCACTGCAGGCGATATCGTTGTCAATCGTACCGGGAATACCGACACACAGTATACCCTGACCTGTCAAATCTCTTGCTCCTCGGAATGAACCGTCACCGCCGATAACGACAACACCTTCTACACCAAGTTCACGGCAGGTAGCAGCCGCTTTCTTTACGCCCTCAGGGGTGTTATATTCTTCACTTCTTGCTGTATAAAGAATAGTGCCGCCACGATGAATGATATCAGAAACGGAACGAAGATTCATTTCAAAGACATCACCGTTCAACAGACCGTTATAGCCACGGTGTACACCAATAACTCTCAGTCCTTTACATAAACCTGCTCTTGCTACCGCACGGACTGCCGCATTCATACCCGGAGCATCTCCGCCACTGGTCAACACGGCTATCGCTTTTTTATCTGACATTTTTAGTATCCTCCTGTTACGATAAATTTTAAAGTTGAGTTCTGAAAATCTCAAAGTATTGTTCATCAACTTTAGTTAAACTATACAAAATATATTATAGTTGTATATGCTGTAATTTGCAAGTGTTTTTTTCGATTTATTATTTCATGGTGTCGTTTTCTGAAAATCCTGTTTGCGGAAACCATTCGGAAAAGCCATATCATTATTGGATAAATACATTATCCTCTCCCAGCAAATAAATCAGTTCATTGACCATTGGCTGATTCAGCGTAACCCACAGACTGGCGGGGGCAAGGCGTTTTTTATTGTCGTCGGTTGTTTTGAAGACGACCTGTGTCTTTCCGTCAAAGATTTCCAGAAGATTTTTGACCTTACGGAACATTTCACTTTGAAGATTATCAATACGCAGATATAGTCGCTGAGGTTGTTGGGGTATCGGATACTGTTTTTCCTGTGGTGGGGGAGTCGTCTGTTTTTCTTTCGGCGGATTGTTCAGTTCTTTGGCGAACTGTTCCATAGTGATAATATCGTTGCAAAGGATTTTATTTTTTTCTTCATCGTGTTTGCTGACAGTTCCGAAAATCCTGACGATATTACCATCATAGAAAATCTGTCCGATTTGGCGGAGTGTCTGGGCAAAGACGACAATTTCAATAATTCCTGTCTTATCCTCCAGAAAAGCTGTTGCCATAGTCTGATTGTTGCGGGTCGTCCGCATTTTGATTTCTGAAAGTACACCCACAATATTGATTTTATCCCCGTCTGTATAACGGGAATTTTCACTGTCAGCCACAGCAGAGATTTTATCCAATTTTGCTTTTTTCAGAATATCATCATATTTACTGACAGGGTGTCCCGAAAGATACATACCTGTCATTTCTTTTTCCATAGCAAGTTTTTCGGTAATGGGAAAGTCAGGGGCAGGGATAATCAGATGTTGTTCATTGTCTGTTTCAGCAAAATCGTCAAACAGACTTATCATTCCCATACCCGCATATTTATAATCATGTTCGCAACTTTCCAGAATAGTTTTCAGGGAATTCAGCATTTCTCTGCGGTTGTAGCCCATATCATCGAAAGCTCCGCATTTGATAAGACTCTCTACCGCTCTGGAATTCAGATTTTTTCCGTACATTCTTTTACAGAAATCATAAAGAGAAGTAAACATACCGTTTGTTCTTTCCTGAATGATGTCTTCAATAAAGCTGTATCCTATATTTTTTACGGCGATAAGTCCGAAACGGATACAATTCTTTTCCACGGTGAAAGAACTGAAACTCTGATTGATATGAGGAGGAAGAATTTTAATGCCAAGTCGCATACATTCTTCGGTATAGAGAGCGAGTTTGGAGAAGTTGTCCAGAACGGAAGTAAGCAAAGCCGACATATATTCTCTGGGATAGTGGTATTTCAGCCAGGCAGTCTTATACGATACTACTGCATAACACGCAGCGTGTGATTTGTTGAACGCATACGAAGCAAAGCTTTCCATCTGAGAGAAAATCGTATTGGCAGTTTTTTCATCAATGCCACGTCGTATACAGCCGTCGATTACGACCTTTCCTGTTTCATCAGTCAGACCGTTGAGAAAAATTTCTTTTTCCCGTTCCATCACATCTTTTTTCTTTTTGGACATGGCACGTCGCACGATATCGGCACGTCCTAAAGAATATCCCGCCAATGTGCGGAAAATCTGCATGACTTGTTCCTGATAGACGATACACCCATAGGTAACATCTAAAATATCTTTCAGCAGGGGGTGTAGGTAAGTGACTTTTTCGGGATTGTGTCTGTTTTCGATAAACACAGGAATAGACTCCATAGGTCCGGGACGGTAGAGGGAAATGGCAGAAATCAAATCTTCAATACTGTCAGGTCTGAGTTGCCTTAACATATTTTTCATACCGCCGCTTTCAAACTGAAATACGCCGTCAGAATGTCCCTCAGACAGCATGGCAAAGACTTTTTCATCATGTTCAGAAAGGTCATTCGGGGAATAGTCAGGATTGTTTTGTTTTATCATTACCTCCGCATCGTGAATGACAGTCAGATTCCGTAATCCCAGAAAATCAATTTTCAATAAGCCTAAATCGTCAAGCGTAGTCATTGTATACTGGGTGACGACAGCATCATCATTTGTAGCAAGCGGAACATAATCGCTGACAGGGTTTTCGGTAATGACCACGCCTGCTGCGTGTCGGGAAGCGTGTCGGGGCATTCCCTCCAATGCCATAGCTGTATCAATCAGTTTATGTATCTGTGAATCCGTATCGTAGAGCTTTTTCAGTTCAGAAGATGTTTCAAGAGCCTTTTCCAGTGTTATATTCAGCGTAGTCGGAATTAACTTGGATACCTTGTCAGAAATTCCATAGGGAATTTCTGTTACCCTTGCCACATCTTTCACGGAAGCCTTTGCCCCCATCGTTCCGAATGTGACAATCTGTGAAACATGGTCTTTCCCGTATTTTTGAATCACATAGTCAATGACTTTCTGTCGTCTTTCCCCACAGAAATCAATATCAAAGTCAGGCATGCTTACTCTTTCAGGATTGAGAAAGCGTTCAAAAATCAGATTGTATTTTATGGGGTCAATTCCCGTAATACCAATACAGTAGGCGGACAGACTACCTGCACCCGAACCTCTGCCCACACCGACGGGAATACCGTTTCTTTTGGCATACTGAATAAAGTCGTTGACGATTAAATAATAATCCACATAGCCCATACGATGAATGACAGATAGTTCATATTCCAGACGGTCAATTAATTCCTGTGAAGGATTCTCCGAATAGTTTTTATGAAGTCCCTTATAACATTCTTCTCTGAAATATTCATAATGGTCTTTGTTGTCAGGTAAATCAAAATGAGGCAATTTTGTTTTACCAAATTCAAAAGTCACATTACAGCGGTCAGCGATAATCTGCGTGTTGGCGATTGCCTGAGGAATATCCGCAAAAATCTGACACATTTCTTCTTCTGTCTTGACATAACATTCACTGGTATCAAATTTCATGCGGTCGGGGTCACTGAGTTTATGGTTTGTCTGAATACACAACAGAATTTCATGTATTTCGCTGTCTGACTTGTCAATATAATGACAGTCATTTGTCGCCACAAGACCTATACCCGTTTCCTGCGATAATCTCACCAGTTGCGGTAATACAGTAAGCTGGTCAGGTGTATTATGGTTTTGTACCTCAAGAAAGAAATTTTCTTCCCCGAAAAGATTACGGTAATATAAAGCTGTTTCTTTGGCTTTGCCATAATCATTATTAAGTATCTGTTGGGGGATTTCGCCGCCAAGACACGCTGAAAGACAAATCAATCCCTCATGATATTGTTCCAACAATTCATGGTCAATACGGGGCTTGCCATAAAATCCCTCTGTCCAGCTTTTTGACACCAGTTTAATCAGATTCTGATAACCTGTATTGTTTTCGCAAAGCAGAATAAGATGGTAATTTTTTCTGTCATAGCTGTTTTCTTTGTCAAAACGACTTCTTGAAGCGACATACATTTCACAACCGATAATCGGTTTGATTCCCTGTGCAGTGGCTTTTTTGTAAAATTCGATTGCCCCGAACATATTTCCATGGTCAGTAACCGCTACGGCATTACCGCCATAATTTTTAATTTTATCAATCAGACGGTTCAGGCGACAAGCACCGTCCAATAAGCTGTATTCACTGTGTACATGAAGATGTACAAACGCCATATTCAGCACCTCTCTGACGGAAATTTGCCACAGCAAATTTCCCAAAAAGTTTCGGTCAAGCCTTTTCAAAGGCTTGTGGGGTTCAGGGGCAAAGCCCCTGATGGGATTTTTAAGGGCAAAGCCCTTAAACA
>CACYBZ010000214.1 GCA_902772795.1 uncultured Ruminococcus sp.
GAATTCTCCGTTTTTACGGAAGAAGATCCCCGATTCTTGGATATAAGCGCGTCAAGGCCCTTGGCTTTGTTTAATCCGCCGGTCTTATTTGCCATTGTTACCCTCCATTTCCAAAAATTCCTCTGCCAAAGAGATATAAGCCTTGGCACCCTTTGATTTCTTATCATAAAGATTAATGGGCACGCCATAGCTCGGAGCTTCGGCAAGTCTGACGTTTCTGGGAATGACCGTATTATAGATTTTCACATTCAGATTTGTTTTAACGTTTTCAACTATCTCCTGAGACAGCTTGGTACGCCCATCATACATGGTGAACAGTATTCCTTGTATGTCCAAAGCAGGATTTATGTTTTCTCTTATCATCTCTATCGTGTTGATAAGGAGCGCGAGACCTTCCATTGCATAATATTCAGCCTGCATAGGAATAAGGATAGAATCCGATGCAGCCAGTCCGTTAATGGTGATCATGCTTAGAGACGGAGGACAATCTATAAATATGTAGTCATAATTTGATTTTATGGTATCCAGACTGTTTTTCAACCTGAATTCCTTATCCTCAAACTCCAACAACTCTATTTCAGCTCCGGCAAGATCCGGAACAGAGGATATTATGTCCATCTTGGGGTATTCCATGTTCAAAATCGCATCTTCGATGCTGCATTCCCCCATGATCAGATCATAAACGGAATTCTTTATGCTATCTTTCTCTATTCCATATCCGCTTGTCGTATTGCTCTGCGGATCCAGATCTATTAAAAGTATATTCTTTTTCTTTTCAGCAAGACATGCAGCAAGATTTATTGCCGTAGTCGATTTTCCGACTCCGCCCTTCTGATTAGCTATTGAAATTACTTTTCCCATTTAAATCTCCTTATTGTTTCACGTGAAACATCAGTGTATGAATTCTACCATACTTCAGGGATGTTTTCCATAACACAATGTGGAAAATGTTCATAACATGACCCCAATATGTGGATAACTTGACTTAAAATGCCTTATTTTTGCTCTTTTCTGCATGGTTTTCCACATTATTTCCATAAAATGATGATAAATGTTGAACTACTGATTATAATTTATCTTCTTTATGATCTAGTCTTTTTTTGTTTTCTTTTATTTCAAATTCTTATTGCTTCTTTATTTAAAAATACTATTAACTATGTTTTTATACTTTTTCCCTTCAATGTGCTTGATATTACTCTGTCTTTTATTGATTTACAGTATTATTTTGATTGTTTTAATATGATATGTTCTTTGCGATTTCATTTTTCGTTTTCCTCAAATGCCTTTTCCTATTCTTAGTTAGAATTGTTTCACGTGAAACATGGAAGTGCCTCGTTATATTTCTTTATAGCAGTATTTTAACCATTTTATGATGGTTTTCTTCTCTGGGCCTTGTTTTCTAAATATAAGTTAATAATGTTTCACGTGAAACATTTTATCCGATTAGATCCAAATGACCTGATCTACAAAACATTCAACCATTTAAAATCTAAAATTCTAAAATTCTGCATATGAACAGGAGAGCATATGATGTTTCACGTGAAACATTTCTGAAATGTGTTCATATTCGAAATGCATTAGTTGATATATTTACGCAAATAATTTTAGTTATATCGTTTCACGTGAAACATATTAGTTGGTTGCATGTATAGATTAAAACTGTATGAGTGAAGAGATATGATTCATTTCCAAATAATATTTCTTATGTCAGGCTGCTTCATTATATAAAATAAAGTAAAGACAAAAGGAATAAGAATTTGTATACAATGATTTTTAAAAAATAATGAATCAAAATGAAATTTTTCCAAAAGGAACATAGAAAGTCGAATTTTCTTGTTCAAATTAGATTTAGTAAAATATTATTGTGTTTTATGTTTAAAAAATTTAGTTTTCAATAAATTAAAAGTAATTAAATCTATCTGGCGGTTTTCATAACATAATAGATCTTGTAAAAGCAAAGCCAGCATCCAGAATATGATCAAAGCCAAATAATTATGGATATAAATGTCATATTTATAAAAAAAGAGCAA
>CACYBZ010000215.1 GCA_902772795.1 uncultured Ruminococcus sp.
GCTTTGCCCCTGAACCCCACAACTTTTTGAAAAAAGTTGACAAAAACTTTTCATTGTCATAGCTATACTGAGAAAATTATTCCAACCCCTCAGATAGAAATTTTTTTAGCGGAAATTTCCACAATTTTATAATAAACAAACGTAAGGATACCCTTTCTTAGGGGGTATCCTTGCATATCAGACAAACAAATATTTTTCCAGTTCCTTGCCATTGTCTACAACGGGTTTTCCTGTGGAAAGCAAATCTTCTTTGCTCTGATGTCCCGTGGAAATCAGAATACAGTCCGCACCGAGTTCTTCAGCCAGTTCACAATCGTGCAGTGTATCGCCGATAACGACAACTTTGGAAAAGTCATCAGTAGTAATTTTACTAATGACGGCGACTGCTCTTTCCACTTTGCTTCCGACAAAGTGATCATCAGACCCTGAAACAGCATCAAGATATTGTTTTACACCGAACCTTTCAGCGTTTTTTTCAACGATAACCTGATGAGAAGACGAAACAATAACCTGTCTGACACCACAGTCATGCATTTTCTGCATAAGCTGAGGGATATGGTCATTGAGAGGACGTTCAGGCAGATGACGGTGATACGCATCGTTGAATTCACGCTGAATCACCTCAAAAGAGATTTCTGTTTTCAGGTCAAAGATGTTGTCATAGAATTTGGTAATGGGAACATCAATATAACTGCGGTACTGTTCCAGTGTGATAGGTGGTTTGTTTCTTTTTTGCAGAATATCATTGACAGCCTGCAAAGAAACTTCCACGTCATTGATAATGGTACCGTTCCAGTCCCAGACAATACAAACATATTTTGACTGCATCAGAAATTGATTCCTATCTGTAAAGCTTTTCTGTTCGGTTCCAGAAGGTGCTGTTTACGCTGAGGGATACAGTTTGTCAGAGCCTTTTCGAGAGATTCTGCTGTACAGAAATGCGTTTCTTTGAACAGCTTACCAAGCAGAATGATGTTGGAAAGACCGTCAATATTATTTTCCGTTGCCAGCTGAGAGGCAGGAATATAGAAAATACGGATATCGGTACGGTCGCATTTTTCCAGTATCATGGAACTGTCAACTACCATTGTTCCTCCGGGAACAACACTGTTTTTAAATCTTTCAAAAGACGGCAGATTCAGGGCAACAAAAGCATTCGGCGAAACAACGCAGGGAGAACCGATAGGGTTATCAGAAATACATACACTGCAATTTGCCGTACCGCCACGCATTTCAGGGCCGTAAGAGGGTAACCAGGTAATGTTTTTGTTGTCGTAAAGACCAGCATAAGCGGAAATCTTTCCGGAAAACAGAACACCCTGACCGCCAAATCCCGCAAAAAGCATATTAAAATCCTTACTCATTTTTCAGTCTGTCCCCTTTCACACCGTCTTTGTATACTCCTAAAGGATAGTAGGGTATCATATGTTCTCTCAGCCATTCCAGTGCCTGTATAGGATTGACACCCCAGTTTGTCGGACAGGTTGACAATATTTCGACAATCGAAAATCCTTTTTTGTCAATCTGATTCTGAAAGGCTTTTTTTATGGCTTTTTTGGTTTCGTTGACGTGCTTTACACTGTCGACAGCGGTTCTTTGTGCCAGTGCGACACCATCAAGTGTAGATAACATTTCGCAGATTCTTACGGGATAGCCCGCAGTATTGACATCACGGCCATAAGGGGTAGTCTGTGTAATCTGGTTTGGCAGAGAAGTGGGTGCCATCTGACCGCCTGTCATACCGTATATTGTGTTATTGACGAAAATGATAGTAATATTTTCGCCTCTTGTTGCTGCATGGACAGTTTCCGCTGTACCGATTGCCGCTAAATCGCCGTCACCCTGATAAGTAAAGACTACATTTTCAGGACATGCTCTTTTTATTCCTGTTGCTACGGCAGGAGCTCTGCCATGAGCAGCTTCTATCATATCACAACCGAAATAGTCATAGTTCATTACCGCACAACCGACAGGGGATACACCAACTGTGCGACCCTCACAGCCGAGTTCGTCAATGACTTCTGCAACCAGTCGGTGAATAATACCATGTGTACAGCCTGCACAGTAATGAAAAGGTACGTCTGTAAGGGCTTTGGGTTTACAGAAAACAATTTTTTCTTCCATCAGTCTGCACCTCCAATCTCAAGGATTTTATCCACAACTTCCATAGGTGTAGGAATTTTACCGCCTGTTCTTCCGACAAAATGAACGGGCTTTTTGCATTCAACAGCGAGTTTTACATCATCAACCATTTGTCCCATACTCATTTCAACACTGACAAAGGCTTTTGCCGTTTCTTTCAATGTCGTAAATGCTTTGGTGGGGTAGGGCCATAAGGTAATCGGACGGAGCAAGCCTGCTTTAATCCCTTTTTCTCTTGCGATATCCACTGCTGTATGGGAAACTCTTGCCGATGCACCGTAAGCTACAATGACAATATCGGCATCATCAAGACGGTATTCTTCCCAGCGTTGTTCTTTTTCTTTAATGATATCGTATCGCTTGTATCTTTCCACAATGAGTTTTTCCAGTTCGCTGGGTGTCAGGAAAAGAGAGTTCAATACATTGTGTTTCCTTTTGTTCTGATGACCACAACACGCCCAGGGCTTCTCGACAAGATGCTGTGTAGTATGTTCGGGAATGGTGACAGGTTCCATCATCTGACCAAGCATACCGTCTGCGAGTATCATAGCGGGAATTCTGTATTCATCGCCTTTGTCAAAAGCCAGTCCGACAAGGTCTATCATTTCCTGAACGGTAGCCGGTGCAAAGACAAGTATCTGAAAATCACCGTGACCTGTTGCCTTTGTGGCCTGCCAGTAGTCCGCTTGAGAGGGCTGAATACCGCCAAGTCCCGGGCCTCCACGCTGGACGTTGACAATCAATGCCGGAATATCACAGCCTGCCATATAAGAAATTGCTTCGGATTTCAGACTGATTCCCGGAGAACTTGATGATGTCATTGCTCTTGCTCCGGCTCCTGCTGCTCCCAGAACCATATTGGCAGCGGCAATTTCAGATTCAGCCTGCAAATACGTACCATTGACCTTCGGCATTTTTTTTGCCATATAAGCGGCAAGTTCGGTTTGCGGAGTAATCGGATAACCGAAAAAATAACGGCAACCTGCCTGAATTGCCGCTTCAGCCAGTGCCTCATTTCCTTTCATTAACACTTTGTTGTTCATGATAATGTTTCCCTATCCTTTCGTTTACAGTATGTCAGCGGTATACCGTGATAGCAACATCGGGACACATAATTGCACACGCTTTACAACCTACGCATTTTTCAGGAGTAACCAATGTTGCAGGGTGATAGCCTTTTGTATTGATTTTTGCTTTGTCAAGAGCAATGATTTTCTGTGGACAGGCATAGACGCACATTTCACAGCCCTTACATAAATTTTCATTTACTTCGATATGAGCCATTACTTCCGGACTTCCTTTCTTTATCTGTTTTTGATATA
>CACYBZ010000216.1 GCA_902772795.1 uncultured Ruminococcus sp.
AGGTTTTTACAAATAATTTACAATATTCCTATGTTATGCGAAGATAAAGAAAGTGGAAATTAATATTTCTGTTAAGGGAAAACTAAGGGGGTTAAGATTCTGATACGGCAAAAAAGACAGACAACGAAATTTGTTATCATTTCGTTGTCTGTTGTTTTTCGGTAATATAACGATAGGCATTCTGAGAAAAGATGCGGTAAGTACGGCTGATACTCTGTTCGCTGACATGAAACTGCTGTGCAATTTCTTTGGCACAGGGTACGGTATTTGTTTTCAGAAAATGGTCAAAAGTGTCACAGTCAAAGAAGTCAAGATGTTTCGCAAAACAGAGCAGTTCATGATAGTCACTGATAACCATACTGATTTTTGCGGTAATCATTCTGGACAGTAACGGTTTTTGACGTGGTTGTCGTGTATTGAAAAATTCGTTGAGATAAAACAGTATTTCTTTTACAGCAGCCACATTTTCCATACTTTCGGCGGAAGAATCCGTAATTATCAGATATTCCCACAATGATTTATCGTCATACAGGGATTCAGTACTGATGAAACTATGGCTGTTCCGATAGTTGCACAGACATTCTCTGACAAAATTTTCAGAAATATTGGTTGCTTTGGCAATAAGTGATACAATTTCCTGATTGACTTCATAGGTTCTGTTTTTGGCAACTATGAATTTGATGTACTTTTCAATAATAAAACGGTCTTTTCGAGGAACGTGCATACCTTTTGTATTTTCTGAAATTGTTGTTTCTGCAATCACACGGGTTTTTTTCTTTTTCAGACAGTAGTTGAAATAATGCAGAAATGTTCCGTTTTCACAACGATAATTTCTGACACATTCTTTTACGGTTTCAACAATTTCTACACTGTAATATTTGTTTTTTTCTGATACGGTATTTAAGTAACCGTATACGTTTTCAATCAGTTTCAGTAATGCCCTTTGATACAGTATGCTGTCGGGGGAAATTGTCTGTGTAAACAGAATACTGTTTTCAATTAAATTCTCATAGTACGTTTTTTCTTTCTGCATAAGTCCCTCATACGGAAAGTAACGATTGTAGCAATTTCCTGGCTTCGTCAGCAGACGAACATTCCAATGTATGTGTCAGTGAATTGATGTAATACAGCGGTGTCATGTCACATAACTGTGTATTGACGGGTTTTTTGTCCACAAAATCTGCTCTGCCGTAAAAGATATTGTCGATCTGACATTCCATGAACTTTTCGGCAAAGCTCAGAGCGGTAAAAAGAACTATCGGTAAATCCTTAGGACCGTAGGTGATGTCTGCCAGAATATGGGTATTGTTTTCCAGCACGTCAAGGATATCCAGCAACAATGTATCATGAGTGATTTTGGTTTCAAAGTAATTGGTTTCTATCATGGTAAAGGAAACATTCAGATTTTTTCCTTTGGTGATAAGGGCAAATTCTTCTTTGAATGCCTCCACGTTTTTTTGATAATGACTGTAATCATTTTTCTTTACCAAAAAGACAATTTTCCATTCATCACTTTCCTGCAAATTTTCTTCCAGAAAAGCGTTTATCGGATAAACCACCATTCTTTTCGACACGTTGACAGTACTGTCCTCATAATCATAGACACGCTTATATAAGTCCGGTCTTACGGGAATATTACAGAATACTATCTTCTTCATTCAATCACCCGAAATTTCCAGATAAAGTCGGTACATGGCATAGCCGGCAGCCAGTTCCCGAACTCTTTCTCTTGAATTGTGTCTGTTTTCACAGAAAAAACATTTGACAGCAAAAGTATTCTTCAACGCTGAAACGCCTATATAAACCAGACCAACCGGTTTATCTGTTGTTGCCCCTGTCGGCCCTGCAATACCTGTTGTGGAAACAGCAACATCACTTTGTGCGAGATGTCTTACACCATCTGCCATCTGTATTGCCACTTCTTCGCTGACAGCTCCCAGTGTATCCAGAACGGTTTTATCTACCCCTAACACTTTTTCTTTGATTTCGTTGGAATAGGAACACACACCACAGTCAAATACTTCTGACGACCCTGACAATGCGGTTATTTCTTCACTGATTAGTCCGCCTGTACAACTTTCTGCTGTAGCTACTTTCAGATGTCTGCTTTTCAATTTTTCTACCAGTAATTTGTTGATATCCTGAAAACAAATCTTATTTTCTTTCAGTTCCTGTAAGAAAATTTCTTCATTTATGCTAATCATCATTTATCACCCTTGTATTTTCCCAAAAAGTTTTATCTGACATGATGAACATTTGAATAATGATAAAGCTAATCACTTTTCGAGGGAAAGTCTTAAACGGTTTCACTTCTTTTTTTCAGACGAAGCATTTTTTCTCTGATACGGTTTCGTCTATTATCTGTTTCTTCTGCATTGATACAGATAACACCGTCATCATCAATATTCAGTACATCGCCTTCTGTTGCTTCAACGGGTAATTCTTCCTTTTCAATGGCGAAAAATTTTCCGTCATCATCTTCACAGACCGCATAGTTTTCCTCAAAACGGTCGATTATCAAAGTTTTCATTCGTCGTAATCCTCCTGATGGTTTTCTGTCATTATACTATTTCTTTTATCCAGCCAGTCCTGATAACTCATCAGAACTTCTCTTGACTTTGAACCCATATGCGGACCTACCACACCTAACTGTTCCATTTCGTCAATCAGTCGTCCTGCACGTGCATAGCCCAGTCGGAAACGTCTTTGTAACATAGATGTTGATGCTTGTCCTGTTTCCAGTACCAGTTTGATGGCTTCTTCTGTCAGGGTATCCGTTCCTATGCCTGAAACATTGTCATCATTGTTTGATGAACCGTTTTTGGAAAGTCCTTGTTCAGTAATCTTGTCAATTTCCTGTTCAACTTCCGTATCATACTGTGGAGTATGGGAGTTTTTGATAAAGTCCGTTACCCGTTCGATTTCCTCATCAGAGGCAAAACAGCCCTGTACTCTTAACGGTTTGGAAACACCGATAGGAGCAAACAGCATATCACCACGACCGATTAATTTTTCTGCACCACCCATATCGAGTATTGTACGGGAATCCAGTTGGGAAGATACTTTCAGGGCAATACGGCTGGGAATGTTGGCTTTGATAAGTCCTGTAATGACGTTGACGGTCGGTCGCTGAGTAGCTACTACCAGATGCATACCCGATGCACGGGCTTTTTGTGCCAGACGGCAGATAGCTTCTTCTACTTCGTTGGGAGCCGTCATCATCAAATCGGCAAATTCATCAATAGCAACAACAATATTGTGCATTTTCTGGTCGGGAATGGGAACACCTTCGCTGTTGACAATGGGATTTTCCGCTAATTCCTCTTCTGTCATTTTAGCACGCTGTTTATGGTAATGTTCTACCATTTTGTTATAGCCGTAAATATCCCTTACGCCATAGAGAGCAAATTTCTGATAACGTGTTTCCATTTCATTGACTGCCCAGTTTAAGGCACCGGCGGCTTTTTTGGGATCGGTGACAACATCAATCAACAGATGAGGGATTCCCTTGTATTTGGAGAATTCAACCATTTTCGGGTCTATCAGTACCATTCGGACTTCTTCGGGACTTGCTTTATACAGCAGACTTATCAGTATGGAATTGACGCAGACAGACTTACCTGAACCTGTTGTACCCGCAATCAGCAGATGGGGCATTTTGGCAAGGTCAGCAACGATGGTATTGCCTGAAATATCTTTACCGAGGACAACCGAAAGTTTACTTTTCTGTTTTCTGAATTCTTCGGATTCAATCAGTTCACGCATAGTAACAATGGTAGTAACTTTATTGGGGACTTCAATACCAACAGCAGATTTTCCGGGAATAGGTGCTTCAATTCTGACACCGCTTGCGGCAAGATTCAGGGCGATGTCGTCAGAAAGATTGGTAATCTTGCTGATTTTGACACCTGGTGCAGGTTTGACTTCAAATCTGGTTACTGATGGTCCACGACATATGTTGACGATTTCTGCATTGACACCGAAACTTTTTAAAGTAGAGTCCAGTTTACTTTCATTTTTTTCCATTTCCTGTTTTGCTCTGGCTACGTCTTCACGGCTGATATGATCGTCCAGTAATTCAAAGACAGGATAGCGGTAATCAGAGGTATCATTTTCTTCCCGAAAACTTTTAATGATTTGCTGTTCAATTTCTTTTTCTGCCTGAGCCACTTCCTGTTTCTGACTTTGTTTTTTGGTAAGCGTTTTTGGACTTTCAGGAAGTTCTTCTTTTTTCGCCAATGTTATAGGAGCGATATTTTCCTTTTGTTCTTCTTCATCGTTCACGATATCCAGAGATTTCTGACGTTTATTTTTCTTTTGTTTGGCATTGTTGAACTGTTGGCTGAA
>CACYBZ010000217.1 GCA_902772795.1 uncultured Ruminococcus sp.
TATTGAAGTGGAAATTCAGTTGAGAACTATCGCTATGGATTGCTGGGCGAGTCTGGAACATCAGCTCAAATATAAGAAAAATATTGCCAATACACAGCTTATTGTCAGTGAACTGAAACGCTGTGCAGATGAAATGGCATCAACAGACCTGACAATGCAGACAATCCGAGAGTTAATTCAGAATCAGGGGAATGAGTAAAAATGAAAATATTGTATGCTGAAGATGAAAAACAACTGTCAACTGCCGTTACAGAAATTCTCAAGATAGAGGGGTTTGATGTTACTGCTGTCTATGACGGCAGACAGGCGTGGGAAACCGTACAGAAAGAATATTTTGACGCTGTTGTTCTGGATATCATGATGCCTGTAATGGACGGTATACAGGTACTGGAATATATGCGTCTGAATGAGATTTTCACACCTGTACTTATGCTTACCGCCAAAAGTGCAGTAAATGACCGTATTGAGGGACTTGCCAACGGAGCAGATGATTATCTGAGCAAGCCTTTTGCGATGAAAGAACTGGTTGCCCGACTGAATTCCATGATACGTCGTAGCAATGAGTACAGACATTCTGTACTCAAAAGCGGAAATATTACACTGGACACTGCCAGCGGTGAACTGAAATCCGATAAAGCCAGTCTGCGTCTGAGTAATAGCGAAATTGAATTGCTTTCGGTTTTTATGAAAAACAGAAATAGTCTGTATACGTTATCTGATATTAATCATATTGTCTGGAATGATAAAAAAGATAACAGTACCGCAGAATTATATGTGGCATATCTGAAAAATAAACTGGGGCGTATCTGTTCAGAGGAAAATATTGTCAGTGTGGAAAACGGTTATTATTTCGGGGTCTGATGTGGTATGAAGAAATTAAAAAAGAAAATTCTCATTACCGCATTTCTGGCACTGATGATTGTTTTCAGTCTTACGCTTGTGCTGACGGGTATTGCTATCAATATCTATAACATACACAACGCAGACAATATGAACCTTGTTATTGAAAGCTATGACGGCAATATTCCCGAAAGAAAAACCTTTGAAAAACTGGATTCCGATGATAAACCGCTCTTTATCGAAATTACAGACGAGTCGAAGTATCGTACCAGATATTTTATTGTCTACTTTGATGAGGACAACCGTATAACGGATTACAATGTGGAACATATTGCGTCTGTTGACAAAACGGTCGCAGAAAAAATGACGGAGAGTGTTTTTTTAAGAAATCATCAGACGGGTTATTGTGATAATTTCCGTTACAGAATTACTGATGATAACTACATCATTTTTCTTGATTGTTCGGAAGATATTGCAAGACTTCATTCCAATATGCAGATTCTGTTTTCTGTATGTATGATTTTTACATTGGTGATTATGTTGGTGTTTGCTTTGCTGTCCAACAGAATGATAAAGCCTTTTGAGGAAAATAATCGTAAACAGAAACGCTTTATTACAGATGCCAGTCATGAACTGAAAACCCCGCTTGCCATTATTTCAGCCAATGCAGAGGTACTGGAGTATAAGAACGGGGAAAGTGAATGGAGTAAAAATATTGCATTTCAGATTGAGCGTATGAGTACATTAATCAACGAACTGCTGACATTGAGCAGGCTGGAAGAACTGGACGGACAAAATACATTCGCACCAACAAATATCAGTAATGCTGTCAGGGAAGTATGTACGACATTTGAGGAAATCTTTGAAAGCAAAGGTATAATCTGTGACTATCAGATACAGGAAAATGTCGTGGTAAATGCTAACGAGGAACAAATCAGACGGCTTGTTTCTGTGCTTACTGAAAATGCTTCAAAATATGTTCCGCAGAATGGAAAAGTAAACATATCCCTTCGTAATGAAAGAAAACATGTTGTCTTTTCTGTTTTCAACTCCTGCACATTGGATAAGGATTTTGATACGGTAAAACTTTTCGACCGTTTCTATCGTCCTGATTCTTCCCGAACGTCCAAAACAGGCGGACATGGTATAGGGCTTTCTATCGCTAAGGAAATCGCTCTTTTGCATGGCGGAAACATTAAGGTAGATATTAAAGATAACGGTATTTATTTTATTGTTCATCTGTCAAACAGAATGAAAATCAAGAAATTGCCGTCAAAACCTGGCAATTCCTGATTTAAGTGCAGGCAAAGACAACACAAAAGTTTCGGTCAAGCCTTTTCAAAGGCTTGTGGGGTTCAGGGGCAAAGCCCCTGATGGGATTTTTAAGGGCAAAGCCCTTAAACA
>CACYBZ010000218.1 GCA_902772795.1 uncultured Ruminococcus sp.
GTGTAAGTGGTATCGGGTTCTGCCCATGTGTAGAACGGTGCGGATTCACTGGCATGGTCACGGTACCATACCTGCGAATAACGGCAACAGATTTCACCGAACATATAGAAACTCTCTCCGCCGATGGCGTTAAGCTGTTTGTTGAACATCGTGTTGAGGGAAAGTCTGGAAATATGTCTTACGGTATCCACACGGAAAGCGTCAACGCCCATGCCGATATAATTGCCGTACATTTCTACCAGTTTTTCTGCCACAACAGGATTTTCCGTATTGAGGTCTACGCAGTCGCCTGCAATCTGTGCATATTTACAGGTCCAGTCGTCCCAGTTGAGGCTCTGCCAGTAGCCGTTGTGGTAGTAGTTGTTGGCATTGTAAAGAGGGTCTCTGGAAACTTTTGCGTCTGTTTTGACATCGTTAAGGGGAGACTGTGTGTTGTTGTTGGCTGTGACATTGGTCTGTTTCATGAAATTCAGACGCTGGTCATACTGTACCTGCGGTTTCTGTGCATAGTATTCAGCGGCGGATTTCAGACCGTATGTGTCAAGCAGAAGTTTTGTGGGAACCATGGAACTTTCCAAATCTTCAAGGTCTTTTAAAGTCTTGTACTTTTTCTCGAAGATGGGAGCGAAAGTCTTTTCACCAAAGTTACCCGTATGCTGGAATACAACATCCTGTACGATTTTCATGCCTTTGGCGTGTGCTGCGGTAATCAAATCCTTGTAGGTAGCTCCGCTGCTTTCGTATCTGACATCGACTGTGGAAAAATCGAAAGCATGATAGCCGTGATAGTCGTATCCGCTGGCATTACTGACAACAGGCGTTATCCATATGGCACTGAAACCTAATGCCTTGATATAGTCCAGTTTGTCAATCAGTCCCTTGAAGTCACCACGCCATGCAGGGTCGCTGTCGGGATTGTTTGCCTTGCTGTCGTCCCAGCAATGGACATTGTTGCCTGTGTCACCGTCATAAAATCTTGTGGTAATGACAAAGTAAATGGTATCTTCACGCAAATCCGTTGTGAGTGGGTCAAGCTCTTCGGGATTCTGGTTGTACCATATACCGTCCATATACCAGTATTCCCCTGCATTCATGCGGGAAAGTTCTCTGGACTGTTTACCGCCCTCAATGAACAGCATATTGATTTTTGTAACATTCGGGAATGTGTAGACATACCAGCCCTCTCCCGTTTCGGCATCGGCGGTCATGACTTCGCCGGGATACTGGGGAGAGTCAATATTCTGCGGTAAGCTGTTCCAGTAGTAGATATTCGGAATATTTTTACTGCTCGGTTTAAAGTGAACCGTAATTCCTGTTGTGCTGTTTGCCTGAGAGGTTTCGGTATTCTCCACTGTGGCATTTACGCCGACAATACCGATTGTGACAATCATCAGAACGCTCAGCACAATAGCTGTGGCTTTGTTGAGTAGTTTCATGGTAATCGTCCTCCTTTTTACCATATGGTTTCGGACGGTTATCAATACATACCTGAAATAGCGATTGCGTCATCTATGGTGATTTTGCCGTCACCGTTGATATCAGCTGCCTTGAATTTGTTGGAATCTACGGGGATAGGATAATTTGTGGTATCTCCGCCGACATAACCCATGACATAAGCGGAATCATCAGAAGTTACTTTGCCGTCACCTGTAACATCGCCCGAGATGAAACTTGCCTTTGTTACTTTATAAGTACTGCTGATAACTTTGCTTGCTCTGTTGCCCTGACCGTCATTGACAACGACTTCGACTTTATAAGTACCTGCGGTTGTCGGTGTCCAGTTGTAGGTGTAGGTTCTTGCATTGATATCTTTGGCGGTTACTACCGTTTCGCCGTTGATTTTGACGGTGTATTTGAAATTGAATGAACCTGTACCGTCTTTGACAACTGTCTTGATAGCGATTTTGTCGCCTGTGTTGGCACTGGATTTACTCATGGTTGCCGATGAAATGACAGGAGCGGTATAAGTACCGCTGACTTTATACTGATTGCTGGCTACCTTTCTTACCAGAGTATCATTGCTGTCATAGACAAACATTTCAATCTTGTAAGTACCTGCGGTTGTCGGTGTCCAGTTGTAGGTATAAGTCTTGGAAGAGGTTGTGGAAGTCTTTACGGAAGTACCGTTAATTCTGACATTGTACTTGAATTTCGGTGTACCTGTGCCTGCCAGTATCTTTGTAGTGATAGCAACGGTATCGCCTACATTTGCACTCGGCTTATCCAGTGTTACGGATTCGATAACGGGATTAGGATTGGTAACAACCTTGACATTCTTGATATTTGCCTGAACATTCTTACCGCTTGCGTCAAATACAACGACTGTCAGTTTGTAAGTACCTTTTGTCATCGGTGTCCAGTTGTAGGTATAGGTTCTGTCAGCGGTGGTGTAGCTGTAAACTCTTTCATCGTTGACCTTGATAACATAACGGAAATCAGGTGTGCCTGTACCGGATTTGACTTTTGTGGTAACACCTATTGTTTCAGCAACACCTACTCTGGTCTTGTCAGCGGTGAAAGATTCAATCACCGTATCGTTGGAAGCTGATGTTACCTTGAAAGTACTGGTAATGACTTTGCTTGCTCTCTGACCGTCAGCGTCATTGACAACAACTTCAATCTTATAAGTACCCTCACTTGTCGGTTTCCAGTTGTAGGTATAGTTTCTGGAAGAAACATCACTTACTGACTTGACAACAGTACCGTTGACCTTGAAAGTATATTTGAAGTTAGGTGTGCCTGTTCCTGACTTGACAACAGCTTTGATGGCTACGGTATCGTTGACATTTGCACTTGTCGGAGTTACTGTTGCCGAAGAGATGGTCAGTGTGTTGGTAACGGGTTCAGTTACGGTGTAACTGCTGATAGTCTTTGTCGCACTGTTACCCTTAGCGTCTTTTACCGTAACGGAAAGTTTATAAGTACCTGCCGTTGAGGGTGTCCATGAATAGGTATTGGTTTTTGAAGATGAGGTATTGGTCTTGACAGTGCTGTCATTTACCTTATAAGTATAGGTATAATCTGCCTGACCGTTTGCCACTGTGGTGGAAAGTTTGACCGCATTACCCTTTTCCACAGTTGTGGGATTGGTTGTGAAAGCGGAAATAGTGGGTTTGGTGTAGGTTTCACCGCCTGACTGTGAAATCTGTACGGTATACTTATTGTTGACGGTGGTGTTATAACTGTTCTGTACGGTAACATCAACGGTATAGTTACCTGTCTTGTTGGGAGTAAAGTTAAGCACATTGCTCTGTTTGTAATAGACAGTATTGATAGCATTACCGCTGGGGTCTGTAACAGCGACCTTGTAGAACAGTAAGTTGGTTCCGATTTTACCGCCTGCTGCGTTGACGGTTACGGGAACATTGGTATTGATAACACCTGTGTTGTCATCGTTGCCTGTGGAAATGCCTTTTAAGATAGGGTCTGTTGCATTGGCATCATCTTTGATTTCGTAGGTTACCGATTTGGAATTGGTATTGCCCGAACCGTCTTTGACAGAGACAGAAAGTGTATAACTGCCTGCGGTTGAGGGTTTCCATGTTGCTGTGGCATTACTGCCGGTGTAGATAGTGGTAGAGTTGGCTTTGAAAGTGTAGGTAAGTGTGCCACTGCCACCCGAAGCGTTGGCAGTAAGGGTAATGGAAGTTCCCTTATACTGCGGTGAGGCAACATCTGTCGAGAAAGATAATTTCAGCTGGTTGCTGTCATAATCTGTCCATGATTTGGTTTTGTTGTTGTAGACCTTGCAGTCACCCTCAGCGATGGGTAAGTCGGCACTCTGGTCAGAACCGTTGTTAAAGATTACGCCGTTTTGTCCCGAAAGATACTGCGAGTCAATCTGTACTTCATAAAAGCCGTCAGCATTTTTATCTGCATTGCTGAGAGCCTTTCCCGGCCAGCCGGCATTCGTCACGCCGCCGCCGTTACCCCAATAGTAGACATTACAGGTACTCCAACCTGCCTCATTGTTGAGAACTGCCGTAGCACCGCCACTGCTACTGGGTTCGGTGTCAGAATTTGCTGCCGAAGCCGCAAATGTTCCCATACAGAATGTTCCTGTCACAGCAAATGTCGCTGTCATCAACAAAGAACCTATACGGGTGATTTTCTTTTTCACCATAAATTTAACCTCCTAAGAATTTTTTTGTAACCATGTATGTTCTGCCGACCCTTTGCAGAAACACAGATAATTACACGCACTAATTATACCATCTTTTACAGTAAATAACCTATACTTTTATTATACAAATTTCAACCGTGTTTTTTAGGCAAATACGATAGTTTTTTTCAATAGCTGTTTTTCTGTGTAATTTAGAAAAATAACTTTGAGCTTAGATAATTAAAAGTTTTTGTCAACTTTTTTCAAAAAGTTGTGGGGTTAAGGGGCAAAGCCCCTTAGCAGGATTTTAAAGGGTTGGGAACACAGACACTGTGCGGCAGCCCTTTAATCGGCTAAA
>CACYBZ010000219.1 GCA_902772795.1 uncultured Ruminococcus sp.
GGGCTCCGCCCCTGAACCCCGCAAGCCTTTAAAAAGGCTTGACCGAAACTTTAAGGCGAAATCTGCTGTCGCAGATTTCGGACAACGTAAAGGAAACATTCCGAACGAAGTGAGCCATAAAAGTTTTTGTCCAACTTTTTTCAAAAAGTTGGCAGGGGTCGAGGGGACGGAGTCCCCCGTGGGATTTTTAAGGGCGAAGCCCTTAAACTAGGGAGTGATAATATTTCTGACGGTCGTAAACAGCAGAAAGGCACAAAGATTGGCAATGACAATACTTGCTCCGACAGGTGTTCCGAACAGATAGGATACCGAAATTCCGATGAAGAAACACACAACAGAAAGTATCGCTGAAGTAACAATAACCTGTTTGAACGTTTTACAAACCTGCATGGAAGTGAGAGCGGGAAAAATAATCAGACTGGAAATCAGCAGAGTTCCCATAATTCTCATGCCAAGAACCACGGTAAGTGCTGTCAGAATAGAGATAACGGTGTGATAAAAATTAACATTGATGCCTGTGGCACGGGAAAAATTGTCGTCAAAGGTAACGGCGAAAATTTTATTGTAGAAAATACGCAACAGAATGATAACCACAACCGAAAGAACAGTACTCAGCACCGCATCGGCATCGGACGTGGCAACAATACTGCCGAAAAGATAATTACTGATATCGGTATTCATACCGTTACTGAGTGTGGCAACAGTGATACCTATCGCCAGTGCACTGCTGGAAATCAGGGCAATAGCAGAATCCCCTTTGATTTTACTGCTTTCGCTTATCCGTAACAGCAGAAAGGCGGATACCACTACAACGGGAATGGCTATCGGCAACGGGGCAAAATTGAAAGCGGAAGCAATCGCCAACGCTCCGAATCCGACGTGGGAAAGACCGTCGCCAATCATGGAATATCTTTTCAGTACCAGACTTACCCCCAGCAGTGACGCACACAAGGAAACAGGAATACCGATAATTAATGCCCTTATCATAAAGGTGTGTTCAAACATTGACAATATATCCATTGGCGGATAGCTCCTTTCTGTGTGACGATGAAAGCATTATTGCTGATGAAGATGTTTAATCTGATGTTTTTCGCAGTCGTCGCAGTGACAGTTATGATAAAGAAAACGACTGCCGAGTTCACTGTGTTCGTAAGCCTTTGTCGTGCCGAAGAAGAATTCTCCGTTGACACAGAGATGAAGAATATGACTGGCATAATTTACCGCACTGATAATATCATGGGAAACCATGATGACAGTCATTTTGTCGTTCTGATTCAGATTTTTGATGATGTTGTACATCTGAGAAGTTGCCATAGGGTCAAGTCCGACAACAGGTTCATCAAGCAAAATCAGTTTTTCCGCCGAACATAACGCTCTTGCCAGCAGAACTCTTTGTTGCTGACCGCCTGAAAGTTCACGGTAACACCGTTTTTTCAGGGACGGTATACCGATTTTTTCCATATTTTCCCAGGCGATTTTCTTGTCATTTTTATTATAGAAACCGATGAATTTTTTCTTGTTGAGTCTGCCCGAAAGCACGACCTCCCACACCGAAGCAGGAAAATCCTTCTGAATTCCCGTCTGTTGCGGAAGATAACCGATTTCCGTCTGTTTCAGACCGTCACCGAAAACAAATTCACCGTAGCTGGGGGAAAGAAGTCCCAGTATACCTTTCATCAGCGTACTTTTTCCCGAACCGTTTTCCCCGACAATACACAGATAATCCCCGGCATTGACAGTAAAATTCAGGTCTTTGAAAACGATATTGCCGTCATAACTCATTGTTACATTGTCGCATTTCAAAATACTCAACCGTATCCCCCCGTTGTTCAGAAAGAAACAAGTCCAAAATAAACGTGTCAGATTTTTTCTACAATAGGGTATTATAGCAAATAAGTAAGGCACTGTCAAACAAAAAATGCCGTTCTGACGAACAGCATAAAAAAGAAAGCTTTACCAACAGACATATAGGAATTGTGTCGGATTACAGGGTAAAGATGTGTCGGATATAATTTTCAGGTTCAGTACCGCACTTGATGTAGAGGGTATTTCCCTGAAAACAGACGGCTGTACAACTGTAGGTATGATAGAACTGTCGGATATTTTTCACCGTGATGCTGTACAAAGACAAACGGATATTGTCTGCATTTTCAGGACGGAGTGTGGCTTTGAGTAACATGGCGTTACCGTTGGGAAACGTCTGTAAGCAGATGTCATCAGCATAGGACTGCATAATTTCAGCGACCGTCTTTGCATTTTCGCTGTGGACAGTCATACGGTTATCCAATGTTTTCAGCCCCTCGCAGAGCATGAAGAATTCCGCCTGATTTTCTTTGGAAAGCACAGGGGCAGATTTTCGGCATTTAAAACGCATACAGGACGTAAACGGGGCGGAGTATTTCAGAAAAGGAAAAATACGGACATATTTGTTTTTATGTGACCAGTCAAAACGGTTGATGTCAATGAGGGTGACATAGGTATTCTTACTGTTATCGACAGAAACAACGCCCGAAAATTCCATGACAATATCTGCACCGAAGTCAAAAGGGTTGACAATACAGAAAGTTGTGATAGTGTTATCAACAATCAGAGGGATATTTTGAGTATGGGCGATATCGGCACAGCGACTGACAGACGGAACATTACATTCTGTATTGGCAGCGGACAGGAAAACCGCTTTCACCCCTGTATTTACCGCCTTTTGTAAGGAATTCTCATCGGTAAATTCTATCGTTCGGATACCGTGTATTTCGGTTACGGTATCCAGCAGTTTTTTCAGCGGAGCGAAGCAGTATTTATGGACGGCTATTTTTTCATTACCGCTTGCCAGAATACTGACAAGGATATCAATGACAACTTCAGCACGATGGCTGAGTGTGTTCTGAGAATGATAGCGTCTTGCCATACGTTTCTGAAAAATATCTCTGGCAGGCTGGGAATCCCTGCTGTAGACATTTTCATTATGGTCAATACCGAATCTTTTTTTACTGTCGTCAGGCGTTGTGAAAAGAAATGCTGACGTTTCGGACTGATTATTCTTATCCATAAAGCACACCTTAGTTAAAATAATTTGAAATCTCAGCGAACTGTTCCAGAGAGAGCTGTTCTGCCCGATAAGTTTCGGGAATGGAAAGGAAATTCAGCATAGACAGAATTTCGGCTTTTGACACACCCAGTCCTGCAGAAAGTGAGTTGGGCAGTGTTTTCCGTCTTTGGGCGAAAGCAGACTTTATCACCGTAAAGAAATGTTTTTCGTTATTGACGGTGACGGCAGGCGTATCAGGAACAGTCAGTTTTATGACAGCGGAGTCTACTTTTGGAGCAGGCATAAAACTTCCTGCCGAAACATTGAACAGCAGTTCGGGACGGGAATAATAATTGACAGCGACTGTAATAGCACCGCTGAGTCTTGAACCGACAGGAGAACATATCCGCTGAGCGGTTTCCTTTTGTACCATGACTGTAATGGAACGTATCGGCAGATGGTCTTCAAGAAGTTTCATAATAATGGGGGAAGTGATGTAATAGGGAAGATTGGCACAGACGACCACATCTTCACCGCTGAACTCTTCTTTAATGAGCTGATGCAAGTCAATATTGAGAATATCGGCGTTGATAACTTTCACGTTATCGAAATCCGAAAGCGTTTCCGCAAGGACGGGGAGCAGACGTTTGTCAAGTTCCACGGCGACAACTTTTCGGGAACGCAGAGCCAGTTCACGGGTAAGCACGCCTATTCCCGGGCCTATTTCAATGACACTGACATTTTTGTCACAGATACTCATTTCCGCCATTTTCGGACAGACGGACGGATTAATCAGAAAATTCTGACCGAGTGATTTGGAAAACGAAAAGCCATGTCGGGAAAGAATTTCCTTTACAGTTCCGATATGGGAAAGTTGCATATTATTTCACCTTTCTTAAACCTTTGGGATACTTGTTTTTCAGTCTGCCGTCGGAAGCTTTTCCGAAGCCAAGCGTTATGCCGTTGACACATACCGCTGTATAGCCTTTCAGTGACGGACTGACGGCAATTTCCTCACCTGACAGGAAAGCGTCCAGCAGGGGAGAATGTACATCGAAATCGACAACATTGCGGAAATCTGACAGTTTACCGCTACTGAATAAATGATGAGCAGGTTCAATACGGTTTTTCCTGACCTCACCGAACAGCACACCGCTTCGTAGAATACCACCGCCCTTGTATTCAGGAATAACGGACGGCATAATAATTATCTTGTCATTGATGACGTTAAAATCAGGATAATTTTCGTGGTTGAAAATATCGCTGTAAAGTTTTCGGAAATTATTAGTAATTGTTTTGTCACAGCGTTGACTGACAGGACGGTATTCGGGGGTATAGCCGTTTTCACCGCCGTTTTTGATAAGTCTGGCAACGAAATGACCTTCACCGCCGTCCATAGGATAGATGCGTCTGACCTGTGGCATATGACAGCCCGTTCTGCCGAAAGAAAGAGAGGAACAGTCGCACAGGGAAAAGTTCGGATTTGCCGAAAGAAATTTTTCAATGACCTGTTCATTTTCGCACAAGGAGAATGTGCAGGTACTGTAGACGAGAATACCGCCGTCTTTGAGGGCATTTTTAGCACTGTTGAGAATCTGCAACTGACGTTCTGAACAGGAAACGGTATGTTCTTCCGACCATTCGGTAATAGCCTGACTGTCCTTACGGAACATACCCTCACCCGAACAGGGAGCGTCAACAAGAACTTTGTCAAAATAGCCTTCCAGATACCGACACAGTACATCGGGAGAAAGCGATGAAACGACACAGTTTTTAATGCCCATTCTTTCCATGTTGGAAAGCAGTACGGTGGCACGGTTGCGGACGATTTCATTACTCCAGATAAGCCCCGTATTGTCAAGTAGCGAAGCAATCTGGGTAGACTTTCCCCCCGGGGAAGCACACAAATCAAGAATTTTTTCGCCGTGTTGCACATCAAGGACAGTCACCGCCGATGATGCGGAGGGTTCCTGCAGGTAGAAAGCTCCTGCATGGTGCAGGGGATTGTTGCCGAGTTTTTCATCGGGAGGAACATAGAAGCCCAGTGGCGAAAAAGGCGAGGGCATGAGTTCGGTATCCAGCAGTGAACGGAGTTTTTCCGCAGAACATTTCAAAGTATTGACTCTCAGCCCTTTGAAAGGGTCTTTGTCATATTGACGGATAAAAGTATCATAGTCGTCATTGAGAAGCAGTTTCATTCTTTGGCAGAATTTTTCAGGCAGATGAGTTGTCATTACAAAAACCCCTTTCAGGAAAAATTTTCCTTTGCGAAAAGCCTTTGTATATTTGCAGAGAAAGACATCATAATAAATAGTACAAAGGAGGTGTGACACATGAGCAATCGTAAAAACAGAGATACAGATTTTAAAAGCAGTCATTACCGAGAGGACGACAATCATTCTGACACAACAAGTACCTGTGACAAGCTGAACAGTAACAATCCCAA
>CACYBZ010000220.1 GCA_902772795.1 uncultured Ruminococcus sp.
CCCTGATGGGGTTGAGGGGCAAAGCCCCTCACAGGGGTTCGGGGACGGAGTCCCTGATGGGGTTGAGGGGTCACACCCTCTCATATCACTCTTAAATTTCGGTGATGCAATACTCAAAGGCATTCACAACGGTAGTATCTCCAAACTGAGAAATCTGCGGTATATTGGCTCCATAACTGCGATGAATATGTCCGTGAAAGAAAAATTTCGGCGAGAATTTCTGCAAAAGTTCGTTGAAACATTCAAACCCTCTGTGCGGAAGATTGTCAAAATCATTAAAATGCCTTGCCGGTGCGTGAGTTACCAGAATGTCAATTCCTTTATGCCGCATTAATGAAAATTTCAACCTTCGGATTCTTCGCTTCATCTGCCTTTCGGTATACATATACTTTCCGGGACGATAACGATATGACCCTCCCAGTCCCATAATACGCAGTCCGTTGAATTCAATAATTTTGTCGTCAATACAGATACAACCGTCCGGTTCCCGAGAAAAATGTTCATCGTGATTACCATGCACATAAAGCAGCGGACATCGTGCCATGGTTACTAAAAATTCGAGGTATTCTACCTTCAAATCTCCACAGGAAATAATCACATCAAAACCTTTCAGCCTGCCAGGCTGATAATATTCATAGAAACGATCTGCTTCTATATCGGAAACCAACAATACCTTCATTACCTGATACCGCCCTTTTCTTTATTCTTCCACTGAGTTTGTCTGTGACTTCTCTACACCTACAACATCTACTGTCGCCTTTCCCATATACGTCAGTTCATCGTAAGCGGGAATATCTCCCACGACATTTTCAACAAGATAATCCATACTGATTATCTGTTCCAATGTCAGTGACTTCTGTCCCTTTCCCATGATATCTCCCTTTTGCGTATAGAACGGGGTGAGAAACGGAGAAGCAAAATCGTGTATAAAAGTTTCTCGGAAAAAGTCGGCACACCGTCTTGAGGCTAATGGTAATGCTCCTGCATATTCTATATCAACTACACCTGCTGACATTCCCCAATAATAATTCAGGGCTCTGCTGCTATTGGCGTATTCGTCCTTGACTGTGTTATTGTTGAACATCCGTCGGAGAATTTCTTCATAATAAATTCCCCATTTCCATACAGGTACAGCCAACAGTTCAGATTTTCCGTCATGAATTCGGGACAATCCGAAACTGTGACGGTCGTCATTCTGAAATCTTGCCGTGTCCTGTGAGGAAATAATGTGAATATCCTGCTTTGTCAGCGATAATGCAGCGTTTTTTGCTCCCTTTACCGATGACCATTCCAGAAATACCTTGGAACGGGGGTTTGTCATCTGTGCACCCAAAGCAAAAGCATTAATTCCCGCTATCTGCCCGAAAATAGGATAGTCACACACATAACCCAGACGTCCGCTTTCTGACAACGCTCCTGCCAGAACACCTAAAATGAACTTCGCTTCGTACATTCTGGTATAATATGTTCTGACATAACGATGTGAGATATTCAATGAACAGTTCATAATGACTATATCAGGGTGTTCTACCGCCGCACGCAGACTTGCCTGCAACATACGGGGCGATGTGGTAAAAATTAACTTATTACCGTCCGCTATCGCCTGTTCGATAACTTTCAACGGGTCGGACTCCATAGCGTCGGTGTATGCCGTTGTTTCCAGCTTGTCGCCAAATACGCACTCTACGTGTAAACGCCCCTGTTCATGGTCATTTACCCAACCTGACTTTTCAGGATTTCCGTCATGAACAAATGCCACTTTCCATACGGACTGCTTCGGAAAAGCGATTGCGGATAAAATAATATTCGGCTTTTTTTCCTCTGCGGGTGTCGGTTTCAGCTCGATAGTACTGCCTTTTCCCTTTAGTGTGATGTCTTCCCACATTTTTTTAAGGTTTTTCCTGATATCCGCATTTTCTGCTGTCAAAAGCTGTGCATAGCCGTACACCTGAATGTAGCTCAGCATAGCATCTCCGACTGTTGTTGATAATTTATCACCGCCTACAGCCGTGTACGCTTTTTCAAAAGAACAATATACACTGGAAAATACTTTTCTTTCATCTTCTGACCATAATTCCCCTTCGGCTTTTCCCAGCAGTTTGTTGAGTACCTTATAACTTCCTTTTTTGGAAAACTCGATGAAATTAATCCGACTGAATTTGTTGAACTCCACAAATTCATAATACATCTGTACCGCTTCGTCTTCTGTTTTTTCGGGTAAAATCCGTGTCACATTACCGACAATACTGTAAGCGTCAAAGAATTTCATCACGCTGACACGTTTGTTTCCCTCTTCTACATAGTAACGGTTCATATATTCATAGACCTTGATAGGGTCTCTTATTCCCTCCGTCAGATGTGACTGACAAAGATTTTTCCATTTATCGGCAAATTCTGTTGTTTCTTCAAGAATAGGCATGAAATTCGGGGCAAAAGCATTTACACGACCTCTTGATTTCGTTCCGACAATGAGTTTCAGGGGAATTTCTGACAATCCCAAATTAATTCCTGTGGTGATTTTTTCCTGCGACACGAAATCGTCCATAACGGGCAGACAGGGGGATTTTCCCTTGACAACACACATTCTGTAGTCTTTCTGGGCAAGTCGCAATGCCTCTTTGTAATATTCGTTCATAATAACTCCTCCGAATTCGTAAAAATTCGTAATGGAAATTCTGTGATAATCGCTATCGCAAAATTTCATATGAATGATACTACAAATTTGTCGTTTTGTCTACCCACAAGATAGAGAAATTAGGTGTTTTCCCGTGGCTGATTTGATGATAAATGCTATATATAATTTAGGGAATATATATGGGATTCAGGTAAGCTTTTGCAGAACAGCAAAGATTTTTTCTTTTTGGGCAAGTCCCGAAGAAAATGCCGTCGCATTGCCACAAGCAGAACCTAAACGCAAAGCATAGCGGTAATCTTTTGTTTTTTCGTAGCCTGCAATAAATCCCGCTATCATGGAATCCCCTGCCCCCACTGTATTAATGACTTTTTCTTTCAATACGTTGGAATGGTAAATATTACCGTCTTCGGCGAAAAGTACCGCTCCCTCTCCGCCAAGCGAAACAAGCACGTTTCTTGCACCGAGTTCCCTCAGAACAAATGCACTGTTTCGGATATCCTGTTCTGTTGCCATCTCCTTTCGGAATATTTCTGAAAGTTCCTGACGGTTTGGCTTAATCAGAAAAGGTCGGTAAGGCATACAGTTCAGCAACAGCTTTTCCGTTGCGTCAACGACTATACGAACATCTTTCCCCTCAAGACGTTGCAGAATTTGTTCATAGGCATTGTCTGAAACCGCTTTGGGAATACTTCCTGCCAGTACTATTGTATCACCGTCTGTTATTTTTTCGGTTTTCAAGAGCAACTGTCCAAATTCGCTGTCGGAAATATAAGGCCCCTGAGTGTTGATTTCACTTTCTTTATCCGCTTTTATTTTGAGATTAATACGGGAAATGCCGTCTTTCAGACGGATAAATTCAGAACAAATTCCCATCTTCTGCAAGCCGTTTTCAATCGCTTCTCCTGTAAAGCCTGCTGTAAATCCGAGTGCTGTACTCTGGATACCCAGTTCCGAAAGTACACAGGATACATTTATTCCTTTACCTCCGATATAATATTCTTCGTTGGTGGTGCGGTTGGTAATACCGCTGACAAACCGTTCAAGACGGACAACATAATCAATAGATGGGTTTAATGTCACTGTGTAAATCATTTTTTCACCTTTCTCATCTGATGTTCTGTATGTATGTTTTTGATAACGATAACAAAAAACGGCTATGGCAGATATCTTCGCCAATAACCGTTATCTTCGTCATGAATACTATCAGAGTACTTTTGAAAGAAAATCTTTCAGTCTGGGGTGCTGAGGATTTTCAAAGAAACTTTTCGGGTCTGACTGTTCGACAATTACACCGCCGTCAACAAAGGCAACACTGCTGGCAACTTCTCTGGCAAACCCCATCTCATGTGTGACAACTACCATCGTCATACCGTCCTTTGCCAGTTGTTTCATAACTTCCAGTACCTCCCCTACCATCTCAGGGTCTAAAGCACTTGTCGGCTCGTCAAAAAGCATAACGTCAGGATTCATACACAATGCCCTGACAATGGCAATTCGCTGTTTCTGTCCGCCCGAAAGCTGTGACGGATAGGCATTGGCTCTGTCCTGCAATCCGACTTTCTCCAGAAGTTTCATGGCTGTATCTTCGGCTGTCTTCTTATCCAGTTTCAGCAACTTCATCGGGGCGATAGTCATATTTCTTAAAACGGTCATATGCGGAAACAGGTTGAACTGCTGAAATACCATTCCCATTTTCTGACGGTGCAGATTAATGTCAACGGATTTGTCGGTAATATCTGTACCTTCAAAAAAGATTTGTCCGTCTGTAGGTTCTTCCAGAAGATTGAGGCAACGCAGAAAAGTGGATTTTCCCGACCCCGATGCACCGACAACTACCAGTACATCGCCCTTTTTGATTTCTGCATTAATGCCTTTCAGAACTTCCGTATCACCGAAACGCTTATGTAATTTCTGGACTTTAATCAGAATATCCTTATCAGTGTTCATTGTTACGCAACCTCTTTTCCAGCTTTTTCAGCAGTGCCGACAATATCAGCACGATTATCAGATAAATCAAGGCTACCACTACCAGCGGGAAAAATGCCTCGTAGGTTCGGGAACGGATAAGATTACCGACATAAGTAAGGTCTTTCAGGGCAACGTAACCCGCAATGGAAGTTTCTTTCAGCAGAACAATAAATTCATTGCCCAAAGCGGGGAGAATGTTCTTTACTGCCTGCGGAACAACAATGAACATCATGGTCTGCGGATAGTTGAACCCTAACGAACGGCTTGCCTCGGACTGTCCTTTGTCAACCGACATAATACCCGAACGGACAATTTCTGCCACATAGGCTCCTGAATTCAGTCCGAAAGAAAGAATTGCCGAAAAAATACCGTTTCGTGACGAGGCAAATATAACGTAATACATAATCATCAGCTGAATGACCGCTGGCGTTCCCCTGATGACGGTGATGTAAATATTGCAGATGAAATTGAGGAATTTCAGCAGGTAATCGCTGAATTTGTTGCACTTACGATGTGCCAGGTTCATATCATAGGTGGAACGAATGATAGCAATAAGAAACCCTACAGCAATACCGATAAGTGTAGCAAAAAATGTGATTTCCAACGTAACACCAAGACCGTTCAGCAACTGCAACCAACGGTCGTCAGTGATAAACGTCTTGGTAAAACTTTTGGAAACGCTTTCAAAAAAATCATTCATAGTCAAATACCTTTTCTGTCAGAGAAAGCCGTCACCCTGTAAACAAATGATGACGGCTGTTGAATTTTCTGCCTGAGCTGATGATTATTCTTTGACAATCATAACCTGTGTAGCGGTAGTATAAGAGTCTGTAAAGTTGACAGCTTCTTTTCTTTCGTCCGTTACCGTCATTCCTGCCATGCCGAAATCGGCTTTTCCTGTTGTGACGGCTGTGATAATCGCATCAAATTCCATGTCGTCAATTACCAGTTTATAACCCATCTTATCACATACTGCCTGGGCTATCATCGCATCAATTCCGACAACCTGTCCACTTTCTTTATACTCGTAGGGTTCAAATGCTGCGTTGGTTGCCATATGCAGTTCACCTTTGGAAGTATCTGTTCCCTCAGGTGTCGTGTAAGGGGATTTTCCTTTGGTATCGTCACCAATGAAATTGTCTATGATTTTTTTCAGTGTGCCGTCTTTCTTCAGTTCAGCAAGTGCCTTGTTGAAGTTTGTCGTGAGTTCTGTATTGTCTTTGGCAATAGCAACGGCATATTCTTCTTTTTCAAACGGTTCGTCCAGAATTTTCAGTCCCTCATTCTGTGCGACAAATGCCTTTGCCGGTTCACTGTCAATAATGACACAGTCTACTTTTCCCTGCGACAATGCCAGCACTGCATCAGCACCTTTGCTGAAACGCTCAATAACAGAACCTTCTTTCTCATAATCTGACGCATAGACATCACCTGTCGTTCCCAGCTGAACACCGATTTTTGCCCCTTTAAGGTCGTCCTTTGTGGTGATTTTTTTACCGTCCTGAGTGTCAGCTACAGATGCTGTACTGTCCGCATTGTTTCCGCTGTTACATGACGACAACATCAGGCATGATGTTCCGATAATTGCTCCTGCCAAAATGATTGATAATAATTTTTTCATGGTCAATGCTCTCCTTAACATTAGTAAAATACAATACTTTTATTATGATAATATATTGTGCATAAAAAATCAAGTAACATATTTGTCATAAACAGTATTTTTGTAAAAAGTCGTTTCAGATAATCATCTGTTAATCTATACCAGAACAATAAAAAGGACAACTGCCTGAAAATCAGGAAATTGTCCTTCTGCACAGAAAAATTGAGTTTTATCGCTTAATACATTCCGCCCATGTCAGGTGCCGGTGCGGGAGGTGTGGGCTCTTTGATATCGGCAACCAGTGATTCCGTAGTGAGTACCATTGCGGCAACAGATGCGGCATTCTGCAATGCGGAACGGGTTACCTTTGTGGGGTCAATAATACCTGCTGAAAGCATATCGACATATTCTTCAGTAAGTGCATTGAAACCATAACCGTTCTTGCCACTCTCTTTGATTTTTTCGACAATTACCGAACCTTCCAGACCTGCATTGGCGGCAATTTGTCTGATGGGTTCTTCCAGTGCTTTGAGTACGATTGCCATACCTGTCTTTTCATCGCCTTCTGCACTTTCCAATGCCTTTTCTACGTCGGGGATAGCATTCATCAATGCTGTTCCGCCTCCTGCAACAATTCCTTCTTCTACTGCTGCCTTTGTTGCAGAAAGAGCATCTTCAATTCTGAGTTTCTTTTCTTTCATTTCGATTTCTGTGGCTGCACCGACTTTAATGACAGCTACACC
>CACYBZ010000221.1 GCA_902772795.1 uncultured Ruminococcus sp.
AGGTGTTTCCTCTCATCAGTATGGCGGCTGGCATAAAATTGACCTTTCAGGGGAATATTTCCTGAAAGAAGGGGAAAAATATTCTGTCGTTCTGACAATGCAATATAAATCAGAGGATAAAGAAAATTACACAAGTGTTTTCCCGTTTATGTTCAATCTTTACACTACGAAAATGTGCGGTATTATCAACGAGGGCGAAAGCTATTTCTATACTGACGGCAAATGGACTGATGTTGTCAATATGAAAGAAAGTATGATTGACCAATCCTATACATATTGTCTTAGTGTAAGGGAATTTGAGCCTCTGCTTGCTATGAATTTTGAGGGTAAAGACGGTTTTGCCGTAGATAACTATCCTATAAAGGCGATTTCCGTTCCTGCAAGCGAACACAAAGAAACTCATGACAGCCATATCTGGGATGACGGAACAGTAAAAACCGCACCGACCTGTACTACAGACGGTATAAAAATTTTCACTTGTACGGTTTGCGGTGAAACAAAAACAGAAATCATTCCGGCTTCAGGTCATAACTGGGGTGAGTGGACTGTTACCAAAGCGGCAACTAAAACCGAAAAAGGTGAAAAATCAAGAATATGTACAAACTGCGGTGAGAAAGAAACAAAATCTATCCCCGTGAATACCGCAGAAGAAACAACTACCCCTAACCCGAACGGTAACTCCAATAGTAACGCTAATAATAATACAAATAGCGGTACACAAAACAATAACGCAGTCAATACACAATCCTCTAATGAAATTTCTTCTTCAACCACACCTAAAACAGGAGATGAAAGTTATCTGATGATTCTTATTACACTTGTATTTGCCGGTGCAAGCGGAATTGTGGCAGGTGTTGTATTATCGAAAAAACGCACAAAAACAAATTGACTATAAACTGACAAAAATATTCTGATAAAGGGCATTGGCTGTCAAAAACAAGCCAATGCCCTTATACTTTTGTTCTGGAATTTTTATATTTTGAATGTTTTTCTTTTTATCTTTCCCATGTAAAATTGTCTGGTACACAGTAAATTTACTGATATATTGTAAGCGTATAATGTCCCCCATCTGCCATGCAGAAAAAACAAAAAATGTGTGATAATGTTTATTCAAGAGTTTGTTTTTTCAATGCGTTTATCCATCATCGCTTAAGTTCATTTCAGTTCAATACCAAACATTGTATAGGAACTGGCTTGCGTAGGTTGTGTTTCAGATTGTGCAACAGGATTTACTGTTGTTTTTTCTGTCATTCCTTTCGTGTCCAAAATTAAAGCATGACGCAATATTCCATAGATAAACAGACCGACGATAAACACCATTACTATTTTTTCTATTTCATTGAAATCCCCAAGAATAAACAATACCAATGCAAGCACCCCTATAACAGAACACAAAACAATAATATATATTCCGTGTAGCACCGGAAAAAAAGCACATATCTGTCCGATAAAGGTAGCTGTCATCAATGCAAAGATAAAATATCCCGTGTTCTTATTCTTTGGTGAAATCCACTTCGGAAACTGTTTCAGAACAATTTCTGTTCCTACTATCCCGATAATTGTTCCTAAAAAAATACTTGCTCCCGAACTTTCAAACAAAAAGAACTGAAAGGAAAATGTGATAAAACTTATGACAGCAATAATATGCATAATTTCCCTTATATACAAAGCAACGGTATCTGCGTTTTGTTCTGATATTTGCTGTCCTGTTGTATGTTCACCGTTAACTGTGTATATCCTTTTATTTCTATTTACATAAGAATGAAAATATTCAGGAAGTGTCTTTGTATTTTCAGATAAGTTATTGTTCTTTATCGAATTTTGTGTCTGATGTTTTTTATTATTCATAATATCACCTACAAGCTCACTTTCGGGATTGCTGTCATTTACCAAGGCAAATCTCACCGCAATATCAAACCTGCTGTTTTAATCTAAAACAGCACAATAATATTAATATCAATTATATATGGTTTTTCTTGTAATTACAAGAAAAAATGATATATTTTACACCAGTTTCCAATCTTTTGAGAAGCGTAATTGAAGCAAGAAAAGAAGCTTTTCCGGGCAAGGACGTTCTTCTGAAATACCTTTATCTGCGTATTAACGAACTGTACAAAAAATAGAATCATCTTTCTGTACAAAACCGTGGAAACCAGCTTGCTACAGTTCTTTCATTAACATCAAATATCTCTGCATTGATTCTGGCATCATGTGTCTTTTCGTATGTCTTTATCAACAATTTTCTTTTTGACTTAACATACTTATCACCTCTACCTTTATTTTACCACTTCTGACAAGACTGCTGTTTTTTTATTGGATTGTTATATACTCCCCCTGTCAGCGAAGTGCCGAAAGGAGTTTATAAAATATTTCTACCTGAGCAGTTGGAATAATTTTCTCAGTATAGCTATAACAATGAAAAGTTTTTGTCAACTTTTTTCAAAAAGTTGTGGGGTTCAGGGGCAAAGCCCCATATACACTAAGTTAATTTTTATTCCCCCTCTGTCAGCCGTTGGCTGACATCTCCCCTTTCAGGGGAGACTCTCTGAAAGCTATATGATGCTATTGTTTAAAAAATTAAACGATAGGCTACGAGAATTTTCCTCCCCTGAAAGGGGAGATGTCCGACAGGACGGAGGGGTAAATAAAGCTGTTGCACTATGAATTATGACTTATGTTAGTGCAAATGGGGCAAAGCCCCTGACAGGATTGTTAAGGGCAACGCCCTTAACACAGGATTTTAAAAAGCGGTAACCCTTTAACTTCCCAAATACAAAACAAAATTTACGTAAGCAAATTTTGACAGTAAGTATTTTATTTTCAACCGCTCAGGTAGAAATATTTTCATTTCTTAAAATGACCATCAGTATTTTTTTAATGACGTTTACTATAAACTTTTTTCTTTGTACGACTACTCAAAAAACAGAATATTGAACTCCGTTCTCAAAACTATACTGAAAAACGGTTTTCAGTCTAACGGGAATTTCTTTGGCACTTCCCGACAAGTTTTGTCCGTTTTCACTCAGCATAATTTCCGCCATACTTTCTTTTATTGCAAAAATGGAATAATTATGTCCGATGTTGCATAGAATTTCCAGAATATATTATGCGGACGGTAAGAATGATGAAACAAAATCTGTCACTCTGGCAGTTTGCCGGATTTACACTGACTTCACTCGGGGGAACACTCCTGCATTTTTTGTACGACCTGACCAATAAAAGCCTGTTGGCCGCACCTTTTTCGGCGGTAAACGAATCCACTTGGGAACATATGAAACTGCTATATTTTCCGATGTTGGTTTTCGCACTGGTACAAAGCAGGTTTTTCAAAGAATATGAAAACTTCTGGTGTATAAAACTTGTCGGAATACTAACGGGACTTACACTGATTCCTGTACTCTTTTATACTTTTAACGGAGCATTCGGAAAAACTCCTGACTGGATTAATATTTCTGTTTTCTTTCTTTCAACTGCGATGGCGTTTTTCCTGGAAACACGACTTTTCAGGAAAAACACTTTGCCATGCCGAATGCCTCGGCTTGCCTTTACAGTCATTTGTTTCATTGGCATACTGTTCGTGATATTTACCTTTATTACCTATAAATGAGCAAATTTAAAA
>CACYBZ010000222.1 GCA_902772795.1 uncultured Ruminococcus sp.
TTCAGCCGTGACGACGCAGGCAAGTTCCTTGACGCTTACTACAACGCCAAGATCTTCGAAAACGATCCGTTCGCGAAGCTCGACCAGGTCGGCGTCGGCAAGCTGATGAAGATGGCTGTCGAACTCGGCAAGGCTGTCCGCCCGACGATGCACTGCGGCATCTGCGGCGAGCACGGCGGCGACCCGACCAGCGTGGAATTCTGCCACGAGATCGGCCTCGACTACGTCTCCTGCTCCCCGTTCCGCGTGCCCATCGCCCGTCTGGCTGCTGCCCAGGCTGCGATCAAGGACTGAGGGACAACGCGTTAAGCGACGCCCGACGATATGTCCGTTTTGCCGGATTTACCCTCACAAAAGCGGACGCGTTGGCGTATTTTCGCGACCGCGATCCGAGGCGAAGGGTGAATCAGTGGAAGGACATCACCATCAATTTGTTCATCTAAAAAGACTCCGTCGGAGAAATCCGGCGGAGCTTTTGCGTGTGAAGGATGTTCACCAAGTTTTCGGGATTCAATCACAGATTCGGGTCTTTAAACAGCTCCAACAAAATTACTCTTTCAGAGATTTTGCGGTGTTTTACTTGAGACTTTTGCGGCATTTTGTTTGAGACTTTTGTGGTATTTTATTTGAGAGATTTGCGCTAATTCTAACCCAGTATAAATAACTTTCGTCCTTTTCGGTCCTTTGAACAACAAAAAAACAAATTGCACATTTGCCTCCTTTTCGGTTCTGTGCTACACTTTGCTCGAAATCAAACAAACACATAAAACAGATGAATTTGTAGCATAGTAAAACAAGCAAGATGAAAAAACAACAAGCCATTTGCGATAATTATGTGAAAAATAAAACGTAGTAGTGTTGTCGAACAATGCATTCGACAAATCCAGAATCTAATTCTGGATTTGTCGAAAAAACAGGGTTGATTTTTTTCAGACAATCTGGTAAAATAATGGCAGATCCGGAATTTGATTCTGAATTTGTCGCAGAAAGGGTTGTGCGTTATGGAATATATTAACCGTGCGATTGAGGATATTGCCCTCCAAACAGATAAAACATTCAAAGGTATCGTTGTTACCGGAGCTAGACAGACTGGAAAAACGGAGATGATTCAACACTTGTTTCCAAGTAAAAAATATGTGCCAATCGATGATCCGTTTATAGAAGAACAGGCGAACAATAATCCCAATATGTTTATGATGGTTAACCCCGCCCCTGTTATATATGACGAGGTGCAGCGAGCACCAGGGCTATTTCGGTATATTAAAATCGCCTGTGATGAGACAAAGGAAAAGGGGTTGTTCTGCCTATCCGGTTCCCAACCTCTGGAGCTGATGGAGCAAGCCTCCGAATCACTTTCCGGAAGAGTTGGCATTGTCGAATTGCTTCCCTTGTCTCAGCGTGAAATTGATCGCGATCCTTTCAATGCTCCGTTTCTTCCCACGATGGATTATATCCAAAAGCGAAATCAAACAGCGAAAGCACCAGAAAACTTATGGGAGAGAATTCATCGCGGCGGATATCCTGAATTGCAGAATCCTGAACTCGATTGGAGTGTATTCTTTTCCAGCTATGTGAAAACATATTTGGAACGCGATGTTCGGAGACTAACGGCCGTACAGGATTTGAACGATTTCAGACGGTTTATGGTAGCAGTTGCTGCCCGAACCGGTCAGGTCGTCAATTATAGTAATATTGCGGACGAGATCGGCAAGGATCAGTGCACTGTGAAATCGTGGGTGTCGATTCTTGAAGCCTCGGGCATCATTTTCCTTCTGGAAGCATATACACCAAGTGTTCTAAAAAGAGCCATCAAGACACCAAAACTGTACTTTCGCGACACAGGTCTTGCCGCCTACCTGACTCGCTGGTTGACACCGGAAACACTTGCGAACGGCGCAATGAGCGGTGCGTTCTTTGAAACCTTTGTGATTTCCGAAATTCTAAAATCATACGCCAACAGAGGATTGGATTACCGGTACTGTGTCTCGTATTACAGGGGGAGAGATAAAAAAAAGATCAAGAAAAACGGGGAAACGGTCGATGTTGAAAGCGAGATCGATCTAATTATAGAAGAAAACGGGATTCTGTATCCCATTGAAATCAAGCAAAGCGCAAATGTAACAGCAGATGAA
>CACYBZ010000223.1 GCA_902772795.1 uncultured Ruminococcus sp.
AAATCCGAACGAAGTGAGCCACAAAAGTTTTTGTCCAACTTTTTTCAAAAAGTTGGTGGGATTTTTAAGGGCGAAGCCCTTAAACTGTCGGAGCAGTAACAGTAATCCCTAAGTCATTGAGCTGTACCTGTTCGATAGGCGATGGTGCATTCGTCATCGGTTCAGACGCATTCTGTACTTTCGGAAAAGCAACAACATCTCTTAAAGTGGGTGCTTTTATCATCTGCATGACAAGACGGTCAAGTCCTATACCCATTCCTCCGTGAGGCGGTGCCCCGTACTTGAAAGCATCTGTCAGAAATCCGAATTTCTGATAGGCTTCTTCATCGCTCAGTCCTAAAAGACTGAACATTCTCTTTTGCAGTTCGGGGTTAGTAATACGAATAGAACCTGATGACAATTCAATACCGTTAAGTACCATATCATAGGCTTTGGCATAGACTTTGCCCTTGTCTTCTTCGAGTGTTTCCAGACACTCATCAGTAGGAGAAGTAAACGGGTGGTGCATGGCTACCCATGTATTTGTTTCCTTGTCAAACTCAAAGAACGGGAATTTGACAACCCAAAGAAAATGATAACCGTCCTTTTTCAGGTCAAGTTTGTTGGCAACTTCCACTCTCAATGCTCCCAGTGTGGTGAGTACAGTATTATTATCGCTGTCAGCAACAATAAACACAACGTCCCCTTTCTCTGCCTGTGCCGTTCTGAGAATAGCGTTCATTTCCTCTTCTGTCACGAATTTACTGAAACTGGATTCTGTATCATTCTCTGTCAGTCTTACCCATGCCAGACCTTTTGCCCCTATTCCTTTGACAAACTCTGTCATTTTCTTGATTTGCTTTCTGGAATATGTGGCAACACCGTTCTTTACCGTAATTCCTCTGACACTGCCGCCGTCCTTTACTGCACCGCTGAATACACTTAATTCGCTGTCTTTGACAATTTCACTCAAATCGAACAGTTCCATACCGAAACGGGTATCCGGTTTATCAGAACCGTATCTTTCCATCACTTCGTTATAGGTGTAACGGGGAAACGGTGTGGGAATATCGATATTCAATGTATCTTTGAATACTCTTCTGATATATCCTTCGCCGATTTCCAGCACGTCTTCCATATCCACAAACGACATTTCAATATCAATCTGTGTAAACTCAGGCTGACGGTCAGCACGCAGATCTTCATCACGGAAACATCTGGCTATCTGCATATATCTGTCAAAGCCTGCTACCATGCAAAGCTGTTTATAAATCTGCGGTGACTGTGGCAATGCGTAAAAACTGCCCTTATGTATTCTTGACGGTACCAGAAAATCTCTTGCTCCTTCTGGAGTGGATTTTATGAGCATCGGGGTTTCAATTTCAATAAAGCCCTGTTCGTCAAAGTAGTCACGGGTGACTTTCGCCACTTTATGACGGAATATGATATTACGCTGTAAATCTGAACGTCTTAAATCCAGATAGCGGTATTTCAGTCTTGTCAGTTCGCCCGTTTTGGAATCAGGGAGAATTTCAAAAGGTGGTGTTTCGCTTTCGCCGAGAACACGAAGTTCTTCCACAGCGATTTCAATATCACCTGTTGCGATTTTGTCCGTTTTGGCACTTCTTTCTTTCACCGTACCGACGACACCCAGTACATATTCACTTTTGACGGATACTGCTTTTTCAAAAACAGTTCTGTCGGTATTGTCGTCAAGGGCAAGCTGTACGATACCTGTACGGTCACGCAAATCAATAAAGATAAGCTGTCCCAAATCTCTGCGACGCTGTACCCAACCGAATACGGTTACTTTTTTTCCGCAGTCACCGATGTTCAGATTACCGCAATAATCCGTTCTTTTCAAGCCTGTCATAAACTCAGCCATTTTTATCGCCTCTATCTCAAATTTTCCATTCCGCTTCTGCGGAAAAAATTTCTACCTGTGCGGTTGAAAATCAGATAATGATTGTCAGAATCTGCGTAGGCAGATTCTGTTTTGCTTTTTTATCCGTTAAAGGGCTTTGCCCTTTAAAATCCCACAAGGGGCTTTGCCCCTTGACCCCACCACTTTTTGAAAAAAGTGGACAAAAACT
>CACYBZ010000224.1 GCA_902772795.1 uncultured Ruminococcus sp.
ACTTTCACCCGCAGAGGGTTCAAGAAAAGCAGTCAAGCGTGTCGGCAGAGGACACGGTTCAGGACAGGGAAAGACGGCAGGCAAAGGTCATAAAGGTCAGAAAGCCCGTTCAGGCGGTGGCGTAAGACCCGGCTTTGAAGGCGGACAGATGCCCATGCAGAGAAGACTTCCCAAAAGAGGTTTCAACAACATCTTTGCCAAGACAGTTGTTAGTGTCAACCTCGGCAGTCTGGAAAAGAAATTCGATGACGGTGCAGTCGTAGACGTACAGGCACTCAAGGACGCAGGTCTTGTCAAGAATTCTTTTGACGCTGTCAAGATTTTGGGTAACGGAACACTTACCAAAAAACTGGAAGTCAAGGTGAACGCATATTCCGCATCTGCAAAGGAGAAAATCGAAGCAGTAGGCGGAAAGGCTGAGGTGGTTTAATTGTTCAAAACCATTCATAATGCCTGGAAGGTTCCCGACCTCAGAAAGAAACTGTTCTTTACATTAATGATTATCATCGTATTCAGAATCGGTTCGGTTATTCCCGTACCGTTTCTGGATATGGAAGCACTCAAGCAGGCAATGAGCAAACTGACATCGGTAGAAAGCGGTTCGATGTTTGCTTATCTGGATACCTTGTCAGGCGGTGCATTTTCCAATGCGACACTGTTCGCCATGGGAGTAACGCCCTATATCAACAGTTCCATTATCATTCAGCTTCTGACCGTTGCGATTCCCGCACTGGAAAGACTCTCTAAAGAGGGCGAAGAAGGCAGAAAGAAAATGGCAACCATTACCCGATATGTCACAGTAGGTCTTGGTCTGATTCAGGGTATTGCTTACTTTATCTTCCTGATGAGAAGCAATGTTCTGGAATATACCGAAGGCTTTGACTTTATTTTCTCGGCTGTCGTTATTGTACTGGTATTTACGGCAGGAACGGCGTTGATGATGTGGCTTGGCGAACAGATTAACCAGTACGGCATTGGCAACGGTATTTCGATACTGTTGTTTGCGGGAATTGTTGCCAGATTTCCGCTTATCATCACACAGATTACCCAGTTCTGGGGCATGGCAATGCAGGGTGATACCAAATACTTTGTCTTTGTTCCTTTGTTTGTGGTTATCTTTCTGGCAGTTATGTGGGTTATCGTCTTTATGCAGGACGCAGAAAGAAGAATCCCCATTCAGTATGCAAAGAGAGTTGTCGGCAGAAAGATGTACGGCGGTCAGAGCAGTTATCTGCCCATCAAGGTAAGCCTTGGCGGAGTACTTCCCATCATTTTTGCCAGTTCCATTCTCTCTATTCCCAGTACGTTGCAGTTGTTCTTCCCGAACATGTCGGGCGGTTGGAAAAGTTTCGTTGAACTTTTCTCTCAGAGAGGCTGGCTGTATCCCGTACTGTACTTTATTCTGATTATCCTGTTTGCGTATTTCTATACGTCCATTCAGTATAATCCCATCGAAATGGCAAATAATCTTCGTCAGAACAATGGTACAATTCCCGGTTACCGTCCGGGCAAACCCACTACCGAATTTATCGCAAAGATACTTTCCAGAATTACGCTTATCGGTGCATTGTTCTTAGCCGTTATCGCAATTCTTCCTATCGTTTACGGTGATTTGACGGGTATGTCAGCGATGTCATTGGGCGGAACTTCGATTATTATCGTTGTCGGCGTTTGTCTGGAAACGGTGAAACAGATGGAATCACAGATGATGATGCGTCATTACAAAGGATTCCTTGATTAATATTGGAGGTATTGTACAATGAACATTATTTTATTAGGTGCTCCCGGTGCAGGAAAAGGCACACAGGCGGAGAAAATTTGCGAACATCTGAACATTCCTACCATTTCCACGGGTAACATTATCCGTGCAGCGTTGAAAAACGGTACTGAAATGGGTCTGAAAGCGAAATCCTATATGGACGCAGGTCAGTTGGTTCCCGATGATGTTGTTATCGGCATTATCAAGGAAAGACTGATGGGAAGTGACTGTCAGAACGGTTTTATCCTTGACGGTTTCCCCAGAACCATTCCCCAGGCCGAGGCACTGGACGCTATGGGCGTTGAGATTGATAAGGTCATTGATATTGAAGTGGCTGATGAAGACATCGTCAGAAGAATGTCCGGTCGCCGTGTTTGTGAGAAGTGCGGGGCAAGCTATCACCTCGAATACAAGAAGCCCGAAAAAGAAGGCATCTGTAACCTTTGCACAGGCACCCTTGTTCAACGCAAGGACGACCACCCCGATACCGTTCTTTCCAGACTTAAAATTTATCACGAAGAAACTGAACCTCTTAAAGGCTACTATGAGAAGCAGGGTAAACTGACTATTGTAGAAGGTCAGGGAGAAATCGCCGATACTACGGCGTTGGTTTTCAAGGCGTTAGAGGACTAAGTTAATGATTTCCATTAAAACGACGCGTGAATTGAACCTGATGAAAGAGGCGTGCCGAATTTCGGCAAACGCACTGCAGGTGGCAGGGCGGGCGATTGAACCCGGTATCTCCACCAAGGAAATTGACGACATCGTTCGCAGATATATCCAGAAACAAGGTGCTACACCTTCGTTTCTGGGATATGGCGGATTTCCGGCAAGTGCGTGTATCTCAGTCAATAATGTGGTTATCCATGGCATACCCAGCAAACACCAGAAGCTGAAAAACGGCGATATTGTCAGTGTTGATGTCGGTGCATTTATCAACGGTTTCCACGGCGACAATGCCTACACGTTCGCCTGCGGAGAGATTTCCAAAGAAGCTCAGGCACTCCTTGAGACAACCAGAGAAAGTCTTTACAAAGGTATCGAACAGGCAAAAGCAGGAAACAGGATAGGCGATATCGGTCATGCCGTTCAGGAGTATGCCGAAAGTCGCAGTTACTCGGTGGTACGAGATTTTGTCGGTCACGGAGTAGGTGCGAAGTTACACGAAGACCCCAGCGTTCCGAATTACGGGAAAGCGGGCAGAGGTGTAAGACTTGTTCCGGGTATGGTCATTGCTATTGAACCCATGATTAATGCCGGGGACTATATGGTAAAAGTGCTTGATGACGAATGGACTACCGTTACGGTAGACGGTTCTTTGTCGGCGCATTTTGAACACACTGTTGCGATTACCCCCGACGGGCCTGTCATCATGACAATCCCTGATTGTTGAGAAAGGGCAGTATGCCATATGAAAACAGGTCAGATAGTCGAGGCAATTGCCGGCAGAGATAAAGACAGATTCTTTGTCGTTACTGAAATTGACGGGCAGTATGCTTTCCTTTGCGACGGCAAGACAAGACCCGTTGACAGACAGAAAAAGAAGAAAGTCATTCATCTGAAAGAAACAGACTGTTCTGTTTCTTTGGAGGAAGTCAGAACCAACAAAGCGTTCCGAAAAGTTTTACATCGTTTCAATTATCCCAGGCAACACCGTAAGGAGGAAATTTGATTATGTCCAAACAAGACGTAATAGAATTAGAGGGTATTGTTACCGAGGCTTTACCCAATGCACAGTTCAAGGTAGAACTCAAAAACGGTCATATTATACTGGCTCATATCTCAGGGAAACTTCGTATGAATTTTATCCGGATTCTTCCCGGGGATAAGGTAACGGTGGAGATGTCACCATACGACTTCACCAGAGGCAGAATTACTTGGCGTAGTAAATAATTACACATGCAAATGTTGAATACGAAGAAAGGAATGATTATACCATGAAAGTCAGACCTTCAGTTAAGAAAATCTGTGATAAATGCAAGGTTATCAAACGTAAGGGTAAGGTAATGGTTATCTGTGAAAACCCGAAACACAAACAGCGTCAGGGCTAAGAAAAAAGCGTTGACAAAACGTCGGAAATAGACTATAATACAAAATATTGACTAATTATAATGGAGGTGCAACATAATATGGCTCGTATAGCAGGTGTAGACTTGCCGAGAGATAAGAGAGTTGAAATCGGTTTGACGTATATCTTCGGTATCGGACGCAAAACTGCCAGTGACATTATTGCTGCAACAGGGGTTAATCCCGACACCCGTGTAAGGGATTTGACAGAAGATGAAGTATCAAAGTTAAGAGAATACATTGACCATAACTGCGTTGTTGAGGGTGACCTCAGACGTGATGTTGCTTTTGATATAAAAAGACTTATCGAAATAGGTTGTTACCGTGGTGTACGTCACCGCAAGAACTTACCCGTAAGAGGTCAGCGTTCCAAGACCAACGCTCGTACCCGTAAAGGCCCGAGAAAGACTATGGCTAACAAGAAGAAGTAAGGAGGGGTTTGTACTATGGCAGCACCTAAAGGTAAAAAGACTGTTGTCCGCAGAAGACGTGAAAAGAAAAATATTGAACGTGGTGCGGCACACATTCAGTCAACATTCAACAACACAATCGTAACAATCACCGACGTTCAGGGTAACGCTGTATCCTGGGCAAGTGCCGGCGAACTCGGCTTCAGAGGTTCCAGAAAGTCCACACCGTTTGCCGCACAGTCCGCAGCAGAAACCGCCGCTAAAGCAGCAATGGAACATGGCATGAAGACTGTTGAAGTTTATGTCAAGGGTCCCGGTGCCGGCAGAGAGGCGGCTATCCGTGCTTTGCAGTCGGCAGGTCTTGAAGTCAACATGATTAAAGATGTGACTCCCATACCTCACAACGGTTGTCGTCCTCCCAAGAGAAGACGTGTATAACAACATATAAGGAGGAAATTTCATTATGGCAAAAAATACCCAGCCCATCGCTAAGCGTTGCAGAACTTTAGGTATTGAACCTTCCGTTATGGGATACAACAAGAAGACTTCCAACAGAAATCCCAACGGTAACATGAGAAAAAAGAAAAGTGAATACAGCCTTCAGCTGACCGAAAAGCAGAAGGTTAAGTTTATTTACGGTATTATGGAAAAACAGTTCCGTCATTACTACGACAGAGCCGCTAAGGCAGAGGGTAAGACAGGTGCTGTTCTTTTGACGACGATTGAACGCCGTCTGGATAATGTTGTTTTCCGTCTTGGTCTGGCTTCCACCAGAAGAGAGGCAAGACAGCTTGTCAGCCATGCTCATTTCACTGTAAACGGTAAAAAAGTAAACATTCCTTCCTACCTTGTCAAAGTAGGCGACGTTATCAAGGTTTCCGAGAAGAGCCGTTCCACTAACCGTTTCAAGTCCATTGCTGAGGGTGAAACAAAAGCTATTGTTGCACCCAAGTGGCTTGAAAAAGATGCTGACCTGCTTGGCGGTAAAGTGGTTGCTTTCTGCGAAAGAGAAGATATTGACTTCCCTGTTGAAGAACACCTTATCGTCGAATTGTACTCCAAGTAATCCGCTGTATTATTGTTTTTATTTCATAGATATTTGCAGGTTTACAAACATAAGGCGGTGTTGTCATCGCCGAATGTCAATAGGGAGGTTCGCTGATGATAGAAATTGAAAAGCCCAGAATAGAGATTGAAAAAATATCCGATGACGGTTCTTTTGGCAGATTTGTCGTAGAACCGTTGGAAAGAGGTTTCGGTAACACACTCGGAAACAGTCTGCGAAGAGTACTCCTTTCCTCACTGGAGGGTGTAGCGGTCAAGTCACTGAAGATTGACGGCGTAGTTCATGAATTTTCGACGATTCCCGGTGTCAGGGACGATGTTACCCAGATCGTGCTCAACATGAAAGGTCTTATTGCCAAGCTCTACTGCAACGGTGAAAAGACAGTTGAAATCAACAAGGAAGGTCCTTGTGTTGTTACAGCGGAGGATATTTCGGCTGACAGTGAGGTTGAAATTCTCAATCCCGATATGTATATTGCCACCCTTGACGAAGGTGCGAAACTCTATATGGAGATTACCCTTGACAAGGGCAGAGGCTATGTTGACAGCAAGAGCAACAAAGCCCGTATGAACAGTAATGTTAAAGGATTGTTACCTATTGACTCGATTTATACACCGGTACTCAAGGTGAACTATACGGTGGAAAATACCCGTGTCGGACAGATTACCGACTATGACAAATTGTCACTGGACGTATGGACGAATGGGGTTATCACCGCACAGGAGGCAGTTTCGCTTGCCGCTAAGGTACTTACCGAACATCTGAATTTGTTCGTAGAACTTGACGACAAGGGTTCTACCACTGAAATCATGGTGGAGAAAGACGACAAGGGTAAGGAAAAAGTCCTTGAAATGACCATTGAGGAACTTGACTTGTCTGTACGTTCGTTCAACTGTCTGAAACGTGCCGGTATAAACACGGTTGAGGATTTAATCAACAAGTCCGAGGGCGATATGATGAAAGTCCGTAACCTCGGCAGAAAATCTCTGGAAGAAGTTATCGACAAACTGGAAACACTCGGTTTTTCTCTCCAGAATGACGACGAATAATAAGCTATCATATAAACGGTAAAGGAGTGAATTACGGTGCCGGGTACAAGAAAATTGGGTAGAGCAACTGCTCACAGAACGGCAATGCTCAGAGGCATGGTTACTTTCCTTTTTGAGAACGGAA
>CACYBZ010000225.1 GCA_902772795.1 uncultured Ruminococcus sp.
AGACCCTTCACTGCGTTCAGGGTGACAAACAGCGTATATTTATTGTGCATAATCACGAAAAACAATAAATTTACTCATTTATAGCTTGTTATATTTTATACCTCTTTCCTTTTGAAGGTGCTGACTTATTTTTTCATCAAAGTCAGCACCTTTTTTTTGTAAAATATGAATTGTTGTTAAATTGCACAAATTATTGAATTGTTTTTTGTTATAGAAAACATAGAAAAAGATTAGCAAAATAAACAAAATAATATATTTGGATATTGCAATTTTAAGAAAGTTATTATATAATTGTATATGGTAAAAGTCGGGACAGTAAAACGACCGACAAATGTATTTTATCAGAAAAACAGGAGGCTAATATGGAAGATATCAAAGGTTTATATGACTTGGACTATGCTCAGAAAGTCATTAATTCAGAATCAGCATTTCCCGGAGGTATATTGGGACCTCATCTTACAGACAGAGGATTTACCGTAACAGTTTACAATCCGCAGGCAGAGTCGGTAACTGTAGTAGACAAGAGAAGCGAACAGAGATTTTCGGCAGTCAAACTTGACGAATCAGGATTTTTCGTTGCTTATCTTGGCTGCGATGCGTCAACACCCTATTATCTTGAGATTGTTCCCTATGATGGCGAAACCTACCAAACAGAAGACTGTTACCGTTTCCCTGTACAGACTTCTTCTCAGGACGCTTACTTGTTCGGTTCAGGAACACTTTATGCCGTTTCCGACATTATGGGAGCTCACTTAAAGACTGTTGACGGTGTGGAAGGTACATTATTTACTGTATGGGCTCCCAATGCAATGAGAGTAAGTGTTGTTGGTAACTTCAACAACTGGGACGGCAGAATTCATCAGATGAATAAAGTTTATAATGTAGGTATTTTTGAACTGTTCATTCCCGGTGTAAAAGAAGGCGATATGTACAAGTTTGAAATCAAAACACAGTGGGGAGCTATTCTGATGAAAACCGACCCGTTCGGCAATTATCAGCAGAAACGTCCCGAAACAGCATCTATCGTTACCGACCTCAGCAAGTTTGTATGGACTGATGACGAATGGATGGAAAAAAGAAGAAATACCAATTTAGATACACAGCCCGTTGCGATTTATGAAATGCACCCCGGTTCATGGAGACGTAAAGGAGAAAACAGAGATGAATTCCTTACTTACCGTGAACTTGCTCCCGAACTGGCAGAGTATCTTAACTATATGGGTTACACTCATGTTGAACTTATGGGTATTTCGGAACACCCGTTTGACGGTTCATGGGGCTATCAGGTAACAGGTTATTATGCCCCTACTTCACGTTTCGGTTCACCTGAAGATTTCCAGTATTTTGTTGATTATATGCACAATCAGGGTATCAGCGTTGTACTTGACTGGGTTCCTGCTCATTTCCCGAAAGACGCTCACGGTCTGGCAAGATTTGATGGTACTCCTGTTTATGAACACCCCGACGCTCGCCGTGGTGAACACCCTGACTGGGGAACATATATCTTTAACTATGAAAAAACAGAAGTCCGTAATTTCCTTATCGGCAGTGCTTTGTTCTGGATTGAAAGATTCCATGTTGACGGTCTCAGAGTTGACGCTGTTGCTTCTATGCTTTATCTTGACTATGGTAAGAAAGATGGCGAATGGTTGCCGAATATGTACGGCGGAAGAGAAAACCTTGAGGCTATGGAATTCCTGAAACACCTCAACTCCATCAATTCTCAGAGAAATCCCGGTTCGGCAATTATGGCAGAAGAGTCTACATCATTTGCGGGTATTACCAGAGATGTCAATGAAAACGGTCTTGGCTTTGCGTTCAAGTGGAACATGGGTTGGATGAACGACTTCCTGCGTTATATGTCTACAGACCCTATCTACAGATGTCACGACCATAACGAACTGACATTCAGTATGGTTTATGCAACATCAGAAAAATTCATTCTTGTACTTTCTCATGATGAAGTCGTTTACGGCAAATGTTCAATGATTAACAAAATGCCCGGTGACGACTGGCAGAAATTTGCCAACCTGCGTACTGCATACGGCTTTATGTTCGGTCACCCCGGAAAGAAACTCTTGTTCATGGGTCAGGA
>CACYBZ010000226.1 GCA_902772795.1 uncultured Ruminococcus sp.
CCCTTACTGTTAAGACCTTTAATTTCCATACCACGCTTGTATGACTCAGGATAACCTCCGCTTGCCATGATGACACACGCTGACGCATTATCTGACCATTCAATGTCAATTTCATCAAGTTTTTCATCAATGACAGCGTTGATAATATCAATTAAGTCTGTTTTCAGACGAGGCAATACTACCTGTGCTTCAGGATCGCCGAAACGTGCGTTATATTCAATGACTTTAGGCCCTTTTGGTGTCATCATCAGACCAAAATACAGACAACCTTTGAACGGTCTGCCTTCCTGTGCCATTGCCCTTACGGTGGGTTTGAATATGGTTTCCATACATTCTTCAGCAAGTTCGTCTGTATAGTAGGGATTAGGACTGATTGTTCCCATACCGCCTGTATTTAAGCCTTCGTCATTGTCATAGGCTCTTTTGTGGTCTTTTGAAGATACCATAGGTTTGACCGTTTTACCGTCCGTAAATGACAATACCGATACTTCGGGGCCTGTCAGAAATTCTTCTACCACAACGGTATTTCCGGATTTACCGAATTTTTTATCTTCCATAATAGACTTTACTGCATCTTTTGCCTTCTGGATATCTTTGGCAATAATGACACCTTTTCCCAGTGCCAGACCGTCTGCCTTGATAACAACAGGAAATTCATTTTTAGCGGTGATATATTCCATAACTTTGGCAGGGTCGCTGAAAACTTCATATTCTGCGGTGGGAATACCGTATTTTTTCATCATGTTCTTGGAAAATACCTTGCTTGCCTCAATAACAGCTGCTTTTTTGTCGGGGCCAAATGCACGGATACCTGCTTTGTCAAAAGCGTCTACCATACCCGCAGCCAGCGGGTCATCAGGAGCAACAATGACCAAATCTATCTTGTTTTCCTTGGCGAAAGCAACCATTTTTTCTTTATCCATGACGGAAATATTGACGCATATACTGTCACACGAAATACCGCCATTACCGGGAGCGGTATACAACTTGGTGACTTTGGGACTTTGCAATAATTTTTTAATCAGTGCGTGTTCACGTCCGCCTGACCCTATCATTAATACATTCATAAGAATACTCCTTTCAACAATCTGCCTGAACAGATTTTTCCCGGAAAGTTTTAGTCAATCCTTTTGGGAGGCTTGTGGAGTTCAGGGACAAAGTTCCTGATGGACTTTTCAGTAGCTTTGCCCTTGAACAGGGGGATAATCAATGGTGGAAAAGTCTGATACCCGTAAAGCACATTGCTATCTGGTATTTGTTGCAGGTTTCGATAACATTGTCATCTCTGATAGAACCACCGGGTTGTGCGATGAATTCCACACCTGATTTTTTTGCTCTTTCGATGTTGTCGCCGAACGGGAAAAATGCGTCACTGCCGAGAGCAACACCATTTAAATTTTTCAGCCATTCTTTCTTTTCTTCACGGCTGAGCGGTTCAGGTTTTTCGGTAAAGAACTGCTGCCAGATACCGTCTGCCAGTACGTCTTCGTAGTCATCGGAAATATAGACATCTATAGTATTATCTCTGTCGGGACGGCGGATATTCTCAACAAACGGAAGATTCAATACTTTCGGGTGTTGTCTTAAGAACCAGATATCTGCCTTGTTGCCGGCAAGTCTTGTGCAGTGAATTCTTGACTGCTGACCTGCACCGACACCGATTGCCTGTCCGTCTTTGGCATAGCATACCGAATTGGACTGGGTGTATTTCAACGTAATCAGAGCAATTTTCAAATCTCTTTTTGCTTCATCGGAGAAAGAAGCATTTTCTGTGACGAAATGGGATAACATTTCGTCATCAATTTTCAGATTGTTTCTGCCCTGTTCAAAAGTAATGCCGAACACATCTTTGTATTCCTTTTCAGCGGGAACATAGTCAGGGTCAATTTTAACGATGTTGTAAGTGCCACGTCTTTTGGACTTGAGAATTTCCAGTGCTTCGGGAGTATAACCGGGAGCAATAATACCATCGGAAACTTCTCTCTGAATGAGTTTGGCGGTCTGTACGTCACAGATATCAGAAAGAGCTATCCAGTCGCCGTAGGAAGACATTCTGTCAGCACCTCTTGCTTTTGCGTAGGCACTTGCCAGTGGTGACAATTCCAAATCGTCAACAAAATAGATTTTCTTTAATGTGTCAGATAATTCCGTAGCAACCGCTGCACCTGCGGGGCTGACGTGTTTGAATGACGCTGCGGAAGGCAGACCTGTTGCGGCTTTGAGTTCTTTTACCAGCTGCCAGCTGTTGAAAGCATCAAGAAAATTGATATAACCGGGTTTACCGTTCAGCACTTCAATGGGTAATTCACCGTTGCTTTTCATAAAAATTCTGGACGGTTTCTGATTGGGATTACAACCGTATTTCAATTCAAGTTCGTTCATAGTGTTATCTCCTTGGATTTCTTATTGATGTTTATTGATGATTCTTGTATCGGTGTTGCCTGTTTCGATATCGATATATCTGACAAACAGTGATACTTTGTTGTCTTCGTTAAG
>CACYBZ010000227.1 GCA_902772795.1 uncultured Ruminococcus sp.
TAATATGTGATTATATTGCTGGTATGACAGATAATTTTGCAATAAGCGAATATGAAAAATTGTATGGATAATGTTTGCTGTGTTCATATAAAATAGCCTGTTTAGTATTGAATTGATAGTCGCAATTTACTGGCTTTTGCCTTGTCTACTACTGCTCAATACAGAAATATTTAATGTGTTGTTGTAAGCAGAAAAGACTAGGTCAAAACTAGAGGAATGAAGATGTGGCTGTCAGAAGGTGCTGAACAGGCTATTAGAACTATTTATAGGAGACTTTGCTCCGAACCCCTATTAAACACTTGTCCCCCAGTCCATTAAGTAGTCTAAATTGATTTCATGGTGGGTAAGCATTTTAATCTGTTTTCTCATGGCAGTAGTGCTTTGCTCTGATGAAAGTCTATTTTATGCATTAACCCAGAGACGACACTGAATCATTCAGTCTTTCAAAATTTTTATTTAAAAACATGTAACACTTCTCCGTGTTTTTACGATTATTATATATGAAAGCACAAATTAGCGCAGTTATGTTTTCAAAGAGGTGAACGCTATGACAGAGCAGGAACTTCGGTTTGCTGTAAGCTGTTCACGGAAAGAAGGGTATCGGATGATATTCCGGCAGTTTTATCCTTATGTCTATCGTATTGTATGGAATCAGATCCATACAATTGGATCAAGGGAAGATGCGGAAGAGTGCGTCAATGATATTTTTGCTGAATATTTTGCGAATTTTGATACAATTGAAGAAGGGTCTCTACAAGGCTTTCTTGGTGTATTAGCTCGCCGCAGAGCTGTTGATGCTTTTCGATCACTTTCCCGTTGTGATGAGCCACTTTCTCTTGACAGCGAATGCATGGGAGAAACTGTAGATGATGAAAACTTACAAGAGAATATAGAAGCAAACTTAATGCAGACAGCTCTTTTCCGTCATATTCGTTCTCTTGGTGAGCCGGATGCTTCCATTATCATCATGAAATATTTCTACGATTGCAATTCTAGTGAAATTGCGAAGATACTACATATGACTTCCGTGGCTGTACGTGTTCGTATGAATCGAGCATTAAAAAAACTGAAAAAACTTCTTTCTAGTGACAGCTACTTTTCAGATAGGGGTGCGTCCAAATGAAATTGAAGCGATTACTCCGGGAATTGAGAATGACCAGAAACCAATCACTTCTGGATGAGATTGAAGGATTCTATCCTCCTGACTGGGGAACAGACCAACAGTTTCAGAAATGCTATCAGAAGTATCTGGATGATTATAAAAAAACGGATGATGCTGTAAATCATCAGAATAATAGACGTTTCTGGATGTATAGACTGTCGGCTTTAACAGCCTGCCTGATTCTTACGTTGGTATTGATTCCGGCTTTCAAAAATAAGCAGCATAAAATTGAAGCACGCCCGCCGCAGAAAACCACAGAAACTATGGCGGTCAGCAGCAGTACAACTGTTACGGAAAGTATTAACACAGTAAGTCGAACTGATGCATTATATGTAACAGATACATACCACATGGAAACAGAAAATATAAAAATGACAGCAGTGGAAACAGCATCTCAGTCTATTACATCTATCGTAAGTTCAAAGGCTTCCACACAGGCTATTCAGTCCACCAACAATATTGCAGCAGCAACCTCCATACAGCAGGATACACCGGTCACAACAACGGGGACAGCCTCTGTGACAACAATCACATCAGGAAACGCTGTCATACATCGTGAACAGCAGCAGATAGAAGTGACAAGCATATGTTTTTATCCTGCACATGAAACACAAACAACTGCTGCACTGAAAGACACAGAGGAGCCACCTGTAACAACAGCAGTATCTGAAACTGTATCATATACAGAAACTGATGCTGCGGAGACAGAAACTGAAACCGAAGTAATCTCAAGTACAGAGGAACAGCATTTCTATATAATGAATGACTGCGTTATTTGTATTGCACAAAGCGGAATATCGTCAGAAGAACCTATGAATCTTGGACTACTTGTCTCAGATAAAGAGAAAAGAGAGAGGCTGGCGGAACTGGTAGAACAGTTTCCGGATGCAAGCTTTGAAGTTCAGATTCGATGCTATGATAAATATCATCATTTTCGGCAACTCAGCGGAGAGATTCTTGAAGAAGCACACAGGCTTTCTGAATCTGGAATCCCGATAGGTCTGAATCCTTATCAGCGTGATATTTATGCGATACTGACAGCAGATCA
>CACYBZ010000228.1 GCA_902772795.1 uncultured Ruminococcus sp.
CAGATTCAGTTAAAACTCGTCTTATAGAAGGAAATCAAGCTTCTGTACCTATACCTGAATATGAGGGTGAATATATAGTTATTCCAACGGTAGAAGATCAAACTCTTGAAACTGAAAATAAGGTTTTAAAAGAAAATGTTTTAGTTACAGCAATTCCATATTTTGAAGTTAGTAATATTGCGAATGGAATTACTGTTTATATAGGAGAATAAAATGGCTTATAATAAAATTATATATGGCGGTAATACTTTAATTGACTTAACCGCTGATACAATTACAGCTGCGGACTTGGCTGAAGGTATTACTGCTCATGATGCATCCGGTGCGGCCATTACTGGTACTAGTACAAAAGATTCAGATACAAGTGATGCAACTGCCGCGGTTGCTGAAATTTTAGCTACAAAAACTGCTTATGTTAGAGGTGCTAAATTAACTGGCACAATGCCAAATAATGGTGCTGTTACAGGTACAATTTCTACAAAATCTCAATCATATACAGTACCTCAAGGCTATCACGATGGTTCTGGTACTGTTTCAATTTCCTCCACAGAGCAAGCTAAACTTATTGCTGAAAATATTCGTGATGGTGTTACTATTTTAGGTGTTGAAGGAACTATGAGTGGTTCTGAAGATGTTGTTGCACAAAGTAAATCTGCTACACCTACAACAACTGCCCAAACGGTTTTACCTGATACTGGATATAATTATTTAACAAGTGTTACTGTTGCGGCTATTCCTTATGTTGAAACAGATAACGCGGCTGGAGGAAAAACTGTTACAATAGGAGGATAATATATGGCTGTATCAAAAGTAATATATGGACAGAATACTCTTATTGATTTGACAAATGACACTGTTACTGCCGATAAAGTTCTTTCTGGATATACTGGTCACGATGCTTCAGGACAAGCGTTTGAAGGTACTTATGTTCCAAGTGAAGGTGGCGGTAGTCTGGAAGAAAAAGCAGTCAATTTCTACGATTATGATGGCGAACTGCTCTATGCCTATACTGCACAGGAGTTTCTTGCGCTGAACGCTTTTCCGACGAATCCTACGCATGAAGGGCTTACAGCACAGGGCTGGAACTGGTCGCTTTCTGATGCCAAAACGTATGTGGCATCATACGGGATGCTTGACATCGGGCAGTCATATACTACTGATGATGGGAAAACGAGGCTTCATATTTCATTTCCACAAGATTCCTTGGAATCATACTGGACTATGAGTATTAACTTTACCGCGTCTGTGAATGGGGCTGTCACTATTGAATGGGGTGATAACAGCACTACAACAAGTAGTGGAACAAATTCTAAAGAATACACCCACACTTACGCCGCACCGGGTGACTATACTATCAGTTTGTATGTCGCTAATGGAACTATATCCTTTGGCACTAATATAATTGGTTCCAATTATAATATACGGGGATTTAGACCTAAGATTAAAGAAGTAAATATTGGCAATAATACAAAAATTTCTGGGGCGGTATTTCAGTATTGCAACGGGCTTGAACGTATTAGTTTGCCGTATGGATTAACAACCATTGGAGGCCAGAACGTATTTACTTCATCCAACTTAAAAGCGTTAGTATTGCCGAACGGTTTTACCGGCTTCACAGGCAATACTATTTTCAGTTCATGCTATAATCTAAAAGTTTTATGTTTACCTAACACAATTACCAGTACTCCAAGTACCTTTCTTAGCTCTTGTAACGGCTTGAAATCGCTAATAATTCCCTCGTCTGTTACAAGTATTTCAATCAGTCTTGCACCAAATGTTTATTCTCTGGATAGATTGTCTATTCCGAGTAGTGTAACGCAGACATCAAGTAATATGGCATCATACGCAAAATTCAAAAAAGTTGTTTACAAAAGCACCTGTACCCCGGACTTTTCTAATTGCAAATATATAGAGGAATTTGACTTCCCATATGGAACTACCGTGGTCGGTGGGTTTTATCAGTGCAGTTCACTTAAAAGAGTATCAATCCCAAGTACAGTAACAGAAATAGCGTCTTCCGCATTTTCATCTTGCTTTTCATTATGTACTCCTGTGTATATTGGGGCTAATGTTCAGAGCATAGGCGGCAGTGCTTTTCAAAATTGTTATTCCTTACCTGCTATTTATTTATACGCAACAACGCCTCCAACATTGGGTACAAAAGTGTTTTCCAATACAGGCAATACAGCCAATCCATTTAAAATTATTGTTCCACATGGTTATTTGTCTGTTTATCAAAATGATACGAATTGGTCTGCGTATGCTTCAAGGATAGTTGAAATGCCGGCATAAGGAGGAAACATGGTTATAACAGAGTATTACGAAACGCGCGAAGACGGTGTTGTTTTGGTTAAAACATATAGCAATAAGAGTTTTATAATTTCCCAGGACGGAACAGGCAAGTTGTATGAAGAAGCCATTGATCCGGAAGTTATGGGAAGGACATACACCGAAACGGACATCCCCATTGATCATAATGACG
>CACYBZ010000229.1 GCA_902772795.1 uncultured Ruminococcus sp.
AGTGATATCGAAGAAGCCTTTCATCAGATTTGTCATTATTCGGTATACAGCAAGCAGGCGGAAATCCGAAACGGATTTGTTACCATGACGGGCGGTCATCGTGTGGGAATCAGCGGAACGGCGGTATATGACGGCGAAAACAGACTTACCAATATCAGGGATATTTCTTCTCTGAATATCAGAATTGCACGGGAAGTCAGGGGCATTGCCGAACCGCTTCTGAAAACGGCAGACCTGACAAAAGGAGGTATATTGCTGTGCGGAGTACCGTCAAGCGGAAAAACGACGATGTTGCGGGATATTGCCCGAAAGTTGTCCTATCGTATGAAAGTAAGCGTAGTAGATGAGCGTGGAGAACTGTCGGGAATGTTCAACGGCATATGTCAGAACGACATGGGAATGTGTGATATTCTCAACAGTTACCGAAAAACAGACGGTATTTTACAGGCAGTCAGAAGTATGTCACCACAGGTGATTGTCTGTGATGAAGTGGGAACAGTCAGGGAAACGGAATGTATTGCCGAAAGTCTGAACAGCGGGGTTGTGATTGTTGCGTCCGTCCATTGTCGGAACAAGGAAGAATTTCTGAACAAACCGCAGACGCTGAATTTACTGCATACCAATGCCTTTGCCTATATTGTTTTTCTTTCCGACAGACATCATGCAGGAACCATACAACATATCTGTACACGGGAGGAGATGACGTGTCATGAAAGCTATCGGTTGTCTTATGCTTATCCTCAGTACAACGCTGACAGGATATTATCTTTCGTCGGTACTCAGAAAGAAAGTCAGGCTGTTTCAGGAACTCGCCATGTTCAGTGAAAATATAGCGTCAGCCATAAGATATCACGGTGCAGACCTGTACATTCTGACAGCTAATGAAAGCCGTCACAGAAAAGCACCGTTTATAGAGAAAGTCACACAGTACATGGACAACACAGCGGATATTTCCGAAAGTTTCCGCAAAGCACTCACAGAGTTGTCATTCAGTTGCGGACTTTCGCAGGAGGACAAAGCCGTCATTTTACAGTTTGCCGAAAAGCTCGGTACTACCGATACGGAAGGACAAATCCGTCACTGTCAGTATTTTCAGAAAATTTTTTCCGAAAATGCCGAAGCACTGAAAAACGAATGTCTGACAAAATCAAAATTATATCGTTCACTGGGATTTTTCAGCGGTCTGGCACTGGCAGTCGTACTTGTATAGACACCGTTTTCCGATGAATTTGCGACAGCAAATTCCCTTAAAAAGTTTTGTCCGACTTTTTCAAAAGTCGGCGGGGTCAAGGGGCGGAGTCCCTTGCAGGATTTTCAAGGGCGGAGCCCTTGAACAGAAAGGCTGGTAAAACTGAGATGGAAGTGGATTTAATCTTTAAAATAGCCACGATTGGGATTATCGTAGCGGTGCTGAATCAGGTGCTGATACGCAGTGGCAGGGAAGAACAGGCAATGATGACAACACTGGCAGGACTGATTGTTGTATTGCTGATAATCGTTCAGCAAATCAGCGGACTGTTTGACACCATCAAGACACTTTTCGGTTTCTGAATATGAACATTACAGGAATATGTATTCTGGCAATCGTCAGTGCGGTAATTGCCCTCACGCTGAAAAATACCATACCTCAGTATGCTTTGCTGATTACACTGTCAGCAGGAGTCATTGTTTTTGTGGCGGTCTGTGTTGCGTTGCCGAGCGTCACCGAAAAAATAGACACGCTCATTACTCTGGCAGAAGTCAACAGCCGACACAGCGAAATATTATTCAAGTCCGTTGGTATTTGTTTCATCAGTCAGTTTTCCGCCGATATCTGCAAGGACGCAGGAGAACACACCTTGTCGGGAAAAGTGGAACTGGCAGGAAAAATCACCATACTGATTTGTGCGTTACCGCTGATAGAAGAAGTGCTGAATACCGCTTCCGCATTACTGGGGGCGTGAAGTGAAAAATACAGGTGATAAAATGAAAAAAACATTCTTTTTGCTTACCGTACTGCTGTTGTGCTACTGTTCGGTGCTGACAGTTTCAGCGGAAAATTTCATGTCGCAGGACGACCTCTATAACCGACAATATGAACTCTCGGGAGCAGATAACCTGATAGATGCCTTGCCTCACGACATCAGAAAACAACTGGACGATATCGGCATTACTTCGCCGAGCTGGCAGGAACTGAATTCACTTTCTTTTTCGGAAATATGGAGCAGAATTACCGATACCGTACAGGAACAGTCTGTTACACCGTTCAATGTACTTGTCAGAATAACAGGGGTAGTTATGCTGATATCACTGATAAACAGCCTGGAAGATTCCTTTTCCTCCCATTCTCTCAATACAGTCATGAACAGCGTATCCGTTATGACCGTAAGCGTTGTATTGATACGTCCCGTCAGTGATATCATTGCCTATGCGGTAAATGTCATCAATCTTTCTGCAGATTTCATGATGGCTTTTGTTCCGATAATGGTTACTGTCATGATTTCGTCAGGACAGGTATTGCAGGGAAGCGGAAATTACAGCATTGTCATGGGGGCGGGAACACTGGTAT
>CACYBZ010000230.1 GCA_902772795.1 uncultured Ruminococcus sp.
ATAGAATAATTAAGAAGAAAACATATGCCTTATTTTAATTCTCTTTTAGAATATTGGTTGTTAGGAACTATATTTTTTTACCATAAAGATGTTATAAATATACAGCTTGTTCATAATTTGTTTACTCATTCAAAAACCCTGCTATAAGAAAAGATAAAAAAATGAAAAAAAATCCAAAAAAATTGAAAATATCGTGAAAAAAAGGATAATCAAAAAATCAGTAATAAGTTATCACGACTTATCACTGATTTCGTTATTATGATTTTTATTGTGAGAATTATTGTCATTTTCAGAAAAAGAAAGTTCCTTTTTCTTTCTGATATAGACTATGGTCACATAAGCGGAGTATCCTGCCAGCAGAAGAGTGACAATACCTGAACACTCTGCTTTAGGAAGAAGTGTATCATCAGGTACAACGGAAATTTCAGGTTTTTGTCCCATATAGTAAAGGGGAATCATATCGCTGACGGTTCTGTCTTTGCCGATATAGCCGGATAACTCATGAATACCCCCACTGTAATCGGTATATAGTGCCTCACCTTCTGTATCGTTTTTAACAGAAAGTACAATTGCTTTTGTTTCCACACCTTTATGTATGATTGTTCTTGCCCGCAGATATTTCAGAGTGTAGAATCCGAATACCAGAAAGGCACATACCGTAAATACATACCATCTTCGACGGGATTTTCTTTTTTTTGTCATAAACAAGCCTCATCTTTCTTATTCTTCAGCCAGTTCCATAAGTTTCTGCATACGGTGGTTTACGCCACTTCTGCTGACAGGGGGAACAGTACGTTCTCCGATTTCCCTGAGCGACATTTCAGGATTTTCCAACCGCAGCAGAGCAACCTGACGCAGTTCATCACTCAGACTTTCCAGACCTTTGGTATCTCTGATTTTTTCGATAGCCTTCTGTTGTTTCATAGAAGCCGTAATGGTTTTCTTCATATTGGCAACTTCGGAATTGGTTTTTCTGTTGGTATTGTTGCGGATTTCTTTCAGAATTTTCGTTTCAATAATCTGCATAGAAGCAACAGGGGCATTGATAAAGGCGAGAAAATCAGAAATCTGTTCACTGTCCTTGAGATAGGAAACATAAATACCCTTTCTTTCCACGATTTTCAGTGTATACATCAGTCGTTCTGCGGTACTGATGACCTTGACCAAATCATGACAAAGATTTTTATAAGGTATGGCAAATTCAAGGTGATAATCTTTCTGGGGGTTATTGACAGAACCGCAGCTGAGAAAAGCCCCACGAAGAAAGGCGGAAACACAGATATCATCTTCCAGCATAGCGTAATTGATACGGCGGTTGATTTGTTTTTCGCCATAGCCGAACTGTCGGAAAATTTTCCGACAGTCATTTTCCAGTGGTACACAGGCGGTAAATATATTACCACCGCCATGGCGTTGTGTCATAACAGATGATTTTTCGGTAATCACGCCGAAGCAGTTGCTGACATTCTGAATGAAACGGGTAGCGACAAACGCATTTTCGGTATGCAGGACAATTTGTTTTTCTGAAAAATACCGACTGAAAAGCAACATACCATAACATTCTGCCAGCATTTCGCCATGACGTTTATTTTCAGACTGACAGAGTTCCTTTTTGGTATCAGATGAAAAAGACATGATTCACTTCCTGTTGGTTTTGACATTGCCGACGTTTGTGTAAGTCGGACATAATTTATTTCAAAATATCACGATGACTGATAATGGTTCGATAACCGTTTTGTGTAAGGTGGTTATAAATCATGAGTGCGAAAGTAACACTGCGATGATGTCCGCCTGTACAGCCTATACCGATAGTAAGCTGACTTTTTCCTTCTTTTTCATAGAGCGGTATGGCATAGTCAAGCAAATCTTCCATCTTATGGTACAATGTCACGCTTTCCTCTGCACTCATCACATAGTCCCTGACTTCTTTATCCAGTCCTGTTTTCTGTTTCAGTTCATCGATATAGTAAGGATTTTTCAGACAACGCACATCAAAAACCAGATCCGCTTCAGAAAGAATACCGTACTTGAATCCGAACGACATACAGGAGATAGTAATACCACGACTTTCATATTGCAGAAAGAGTTTTTCTATTCGTTCTTTGAGTTGTACAGGACTTAAAAATGTACTGTCGATAATATAATCAGAACTTTGCCGTACATAAGAAAGCAATTCTCTTTCCAGTTTGACAGCGTCCACTGTTGAACCGTTGCAGGTATCCAGTAAAGGGTGTTTCCGTCGGGTCTGTTTGTAACGGCTTATCAGTACATCATCACGGCTGTCAAGAAACAGGACTTTATATTCCGCACCGTTAAGTCTCATGGAAGAAAGTGCCTGACGCAATTCCTTGTAGTCTGAGCTGTCACGGACATTGGTTACTACTGCTATCCGTGACAGTTTCGGGTCAGATGAATTTCTGCTTAAATCGTAAAATGTTGAAATCATTACAGGAGGAATATTGTCAACGCAATAATAATTGACATCTTCCAGTATATTGAGTGCACTTGATTTTCCTGCGCCTGATAGTCCGATGACAATAATAAATTCCATATTTTACAACCGCCTTTTTTCTTAAGCATTTCCGCTGTGAGAGAAATCAGTTTCTTCCGACTGTTTTTATTTCACATTCCAAATTCACACCGAATTCTGCTTTTACCGTATTCTGTACATACTTTATAAGATTTTTCACATCTTTACAAGTTGCATTTCCTTTGTTGATAATGAAGCCTGCATGTTTTTCGCTGACCTGTGCATCTCCGATACATTTTCCTTTCAGTCCTGCCTGCTGAATGAGTGTTCCTGCGAAATAGCCTTCAGGACGTTTGAATACACTGCCGGCACTGGGATATTCCACAGGTTGTTTGTCTTTGCGTCTTGTCATATAATCGTCCATACGTTTTCTGATTTCCACCTGGGAATCATGTTGAAGATGCAGAGCTACACCCGTAATCGTATACCCATTATCGCAATAGATACTGTGTCGGTAACGCATATCAAGTTTGGTAATATTGAATCTTCCCACAGTGTTGTCTTTGTCGATATGGTCAGCAAAGGAGATGACATCTTTTATTTCTCCGCCATATGCTCCTGCATTCATGTAGACGGCTCCGCCGACACTGCCGGGAATTCCCCAGGCAAATTCCAGACCGCTCAATCCTTTTTCATAAGCGAAATTACATAATTTTGCCATACTGACACCGGCACCGCTGTAAATTGTTTCATCGTCCAGCATACGTATTCTTTTAAAGTCACCGTCCAGATGAATGACGACCCCGTCAATACCGTTATCGGACACCAACAGATTAGAGCCTTTTCCGATAATCATACAAGGCACTTCGTTAGATTGACAGCGTGCCAGAATATCAATTAAACCTTCAATATGTAAGGCGTCAATAAAGACTTCCGCATTACCGCCTATTTTGAAAGTAGTGTGTTTGCTCATATCCTCGTTCAATTTAACACCGAAACCATAATTTTCTGCCATTTCGATGATACTGTTTACATAATACATGATTTCC
>CACYBZ010000231.1 GCA_902772795.1 uncultured Ruminococcus sp.
AGGTTCATCTTTGTAAATGAAAATAATTTTATTTTTCTCATCTATATCATAGTCTGCAAAATCGTTTAAAAATGATTTGTTATTGTTATTCCACCATTCGACACCTTCATCGATGTCGAAGTGAACTCTTTCTGCTGACCACAAATGTTCAGGAGGATTTGTACAACCTCTCCATGCGTAAACAGCAATTGTCCACATTTTACTTCTTGTCTTTTTCGAGTTCTGCAAGCTCTGCCTTGAGGCGAGCTATTTTCTCATCAGGCGTTTCATCTGTTTCCTCTTCTTTTGCGGTTGGATCGAAGTCGGCATCCATAAAGTCGAAGTCAAACATTTCTGAGAGGTCATTCTCACTATCTTTTCCGCCAAACATGTTGCTCATCATCATCATTCCAAACATATTGTTTGCATCACCGTTGCCTGAGTTACCATTACCATTACCCATAAAAGACTTTAGCATGTTCATCTTGAACATCATGCCGAGCATTCCATTAATACCCTTTCCTTTCTTGAGGAAGTTATTGCTGCCAAACATTGAAACAATCTTGCGGTAGAAATACATCTGGCCCATGAAAAAGTGGCGTTCAGGTACAATTATGTCAATTGTACTATTTTCATAGTTCATTACTTTGAGCTCTTTGTCTGCATTGTTTTCAATTACGCAGCGAGGTTTTCCATCAACAATGAGAACATCACCCTTTTTCGCTTTAGTTGTAGGAATTACAAAAAAGAACTCCTGGCCAATGTCAAAACAGAACTGATTTACATTTGTAAGGCGACCGGTCTTTACATCGTAAGTCTTATAACCGCTGCTGGTCTTTACAGCAAGCTGGCCGTTAATTCCAAGACGACAACAATCTTTACCGATACGACTAAACATATCTCCAAAAACACCATTCACAATGTTTTCCATAATTATATTCTCCTTTAATTAAAAAAGTACTGCTTTGTACAATTTGAAAAAATCATCGACTGAAAGAATTTGTTGCTTTCCGTCTTTTATTACATAAATGCCTTTGATATCACTGTGGTTTATAAGAGTCTGCTTTTTACCTGACAAAAGATAAAAAAGTCTATCACTTATACCCAGGGAAACACTTTGTTTCTTTTTGTCATAAAACTTGCTTGAGGGTTTTAGTTGACCGTAAAACTCAAACTTCAAATTCATATATCGTACCTCACTGAATTTTAATATAGGGTTTTGAGGTACGATTTACAAAATTATTTTTCAAAATACCAGTCTGCAGCTTTATTGATATAATACGCAGCTTTTCTCAAATCCTGCACAGCTTTCAATTTTATATCATTACCAGTCATTTGATCCCCAAACTTCCTGCCGCAGCGCAGAATATATTTTAAGGCATCTCCCATTGCCCAGCTTGAGGCTTCGTTCAAATTCAAATACTCCAAAATAGAAGTAATTGCTTCCCAAGCCTCTAATTCCATTGTTTCATTTTTACGGTTTTTAAAAGGAATGTTTTGATAATGAGGTGCTTTTTGGACGATTTCTCCTCCATCTTTTTCATTTTCATTCATTTAATGACTCCTTTTATACAGTCTGACCCACTAAAGGATTTTCTTCCAAAACTTCCTTTGTTTCTGTAAGAAGTTTCTCAATCTCGATTTTCTGTTCGTCTGTCAATTTTACAGAACTTGTTGCTGCAGAAACCTGAGTTTTCAATTCAGAATTTTCATTCTTCAATTGTTTTACTTTTGCAAGTAACTGTTTCGTTGTCTCAAGCAACGCGTTTTGAGCTTCAAAAATATTTTCCATATGCTAAAAAATATAGCAATTATAAACATAAGGTTCTGCAAATTGTATAGTGTTTTCCTCAACGCTTTCAACTTTTACAAAATCATATTTTTTGAATTTTTCGCCGAGCCACTTTTTTAATTTTTCATAATCTCGTGAAACCTAAAAGTCTTTAGCTTTTAGGTACAACCTCCTTTTTAAATATAGAATTTCAACTTCCTTGTTCTTCAATATATTTTTTCAAAGTCTCTTGAGAAACTTGCCCGATTGTAGTAACAAAATAACCATCACTCCAAAATGTTTTTTCTTTCCAAAAGAATTGTTTTAGAATTGGAAACTTCCTCCAAATAGCAAAAGTAGTTTGTTGTTTTAAGACTCTTACAATTTGACCTATAGAAACTTGAGGGGTTGTTTGAATCATAAAATGTATATGATCTTTGTCTGTTTCCAAATAACAAATCTCAAAATCATAATTTTTGGAAATTTCTAAACATTTATCTTTTACAAAATTTTCTAATCCATTCACCAAAAGTTGTTTTCTATACTTCACAACAAAAATTAAATGATACTGCAAAAGAAATCTACATTTAGATTTGGAAAAATATTTACCGGTTTTTTCAAAATTAAATTTTCTCACAATAACAATTATATAAAAAGTTTTTTATTTTTTCTACTAATTTATTTTGTAGAT
>CACYBZ010000232.1 GCA_902772795.1 uncultured Ruminococcus sp.
AACAGAGGTATCATCAGAGTCTCCTGAACAGTGTTTTTTTCTATATGATATTTTTCCGCAGCATTCATCACTTTCTCCTTAAAGTCGGGATTGTATTGTACTTAATAGAGTAAATAGCACATAGTTAGCCTTAACTAACCTTATTCATGATACCACAGATCAAACTGATTTGAAACATATATTTTACAAAATGCAGATTTAAAGCAAAAAATTGCTCGCTCACAAAGCCGGGGTTATAGGAATGCTTCTTCTGCTTCTTGAACTTAAAAATATCCGGAAGGTCCCGATAGGTATGGCGCTCGAAGAAACAATGGATTAAAAGCAAGGAGGAAAACAGATATCAGAATATGTGGCGGAAAACGAAGCAACGTTTGAAAAGTCTTTGAAGGGTTTATGCATGGGATGAAGATGTGTTATCAAGAGGCGGTGAAGGGAGGGTGTATCTGCATAAGATTATTCCGCCAAGTTGCTAAATGAATAGCAGGCATTCCGTTTTGTCTTGACAGATATAAATATGTAGTGTTATAATACAAAACAACACCATTAAATACACACAAAGGAGGGACTCTATGTCATCCAGAGGTTCATTGATTGAAAATGGTCATATCACAACTGATGAGTATGAAACGATAAAAGTTATAGAAGAAGCTAAGGTGTTAAGAGGGAAAAATGGAAATCATGGTTTGCCGGATTACTCACATACTGCAGAACGCATTTATATAAAGGAGAATAAAGATAGCAGTTTTAGAGAACTTAGAGTCTATGGGAAAAATCATAAACCCATATACGAGATAGGTTATCACGGCGAAATTAATCTGACGGGAAACCGACACGAAAAGGTATTACATTTTCACTTGTTTACTGACGATTTAAGACATTTAGAGGCGACTGCGATAAATAAGGGGTCAGATTATTATAAAAAAGTAAAAAAAATTTTGGCGAGGTATGGGTTATGATAAACGGAAATCTTGAGCAGTTTCTTGATCTTGGATGGTGTACGGAAGCAACTCTGTTTTATAACGGATATATATACTGGTGTGAAGGATATGTTGATTCAAATACCGGATTAAAACATTTCTTTGTAGACAAATGGAGGGCTGAAAACGAAAAAAATCTTTACTATCATTCAGTGCTTGAGACGGATAATACAATAAAGTCCGAACGTATTTTTGAGCGAACCGGTGATGATTTTGATTTAATAAAAAAAGAATTTCTCGAGTCCACTATTTTTGACGGAATAACCTTTTGGCAAATTGAAAAGGAAATTGCATGGCTTGACGATGGAGGTGATATTTTTTTATGAAAAGGAGGAAAAAAATATGCCTTTATACGGGAACAAAGATTATAAAAAATTGATACGTCCTTTACCTGACTTTACGGAGCGTGATATATATGATATTCCAATAATAAAAAAACAGGATATAGATATCACAAACTTAAATAACGGAAAGTGGTTGATCGGATGTAACAATGTAAGTCACAAAGATAAACATCCGGAACAAAAGATAGTACATATGTTTAAATATGATGATGTTTTATTGACGGCTTATAACAATCCTGACAAATTTTTAGAAAAAACATCAAAATACTACGCAATCTGTTCACCTGATTTTTCCATGGATAAAAAGATGGACTTTCCATTGGTTTTAAAGGCAGTATACGACAACAGGTGGATGGGCGCATATGCACAAGCAAATGGAAGAAAGGTCATAGCCTGTGTAGGATGGACTACGAAAGAAACATACGAAATATGTTTTGCAGGATTAGAGGATGGTGCGGTTTTTATTATATCCACCATCGGATCCGATAATACAAAATCTAATGTTGAATTCATAAATGGTTACTATGAGTTGAGAAACAGATTTCCATCATCAAAGATTATTTGTGTAGGAAATAAAATTCAAGGTATGGATCCAGATATATGCTATATAAAATACAACGAATCTTTTGGTAATTGGGACAGATATAATAATTATTGGCAACCAAAACTTTTTAACTGGGATAATTCGTTTTCGGAATATTTAGATTGTAAATAATTATCACTATTCATTTTAAAACTTTAATGATCAACTGATTTTTATACTTAGAAGAGGGCTGTTACTATGGGAATTGTAGAAGAAAATTCAAAACTCAGATGGAAAAGTGAATTGCAAAGGTGTTTTCATAATTACATATCTGATATAGAGCAGGGAATTAATTTAAAACCGGGGTTTTCGCCAGGTTTTTATTTCAGATACCTTATTCAATTAAAGAGAGCTGAAAAAAAACTTGACAGTCTTGTTATTCCAAATGTTGGCGAGAGTGGTTGTTATTACATTTGTAAATTCTATGATACTAAATTTGTTCTTGAAATATGTGATGATGCCGGTAAAGAAATTCCCAGTGAAATAATTTTAGCAGAAACGCCTTTACTTGATGTTCCTTCATTTGCGAAGATTAATGGTATAACAGAAGGCGCCGTTCGTCAGTGGATAAGGCGTGGTAAGCTTCCGGGCGCAATAAAATTCGGAAATGAATGGCGCATTCCGGAATTATGTGATATTTCAGCAAAGAAGGGTTTATCAAGAAAATATATATGGGACAGTGCATTGAGTGACGTACCGGAAGAGATTGATTTCATTGCAACGTATGATACTCTGGAAATATTTGACACCTGCGGAAACGGAAAATATAAAATTTTA
>CACYBZ010000233.1 GCA_902772795.1 uncultured Ruminococcus sp.
CAAATTACCGTTGGAAATTGAAAGAAAGTATCTCATCAGAATACCGGATATTTCCGTACTGGAGCAACAACCGTTGTATATGAAAATCGAAATGGAACAGGCATATCTCAAAAATCAGGAAAAAACGGCAGGTATGCGTATACGCAAAAGTACTATCAATGGCAAAACAACCTACAAGAAAACTTACAAAAAGAGTATCACTTACCGTACAAGAATTGAAATCGAGGACGATATCTCAGAACAAAGCTGGAAAGATTTGCTGTTCAATATTGACCCTGACAGCATACCGATAAAAAAAGTCAGACATTGCTTTATCTATCAGGGACAGTTCTTTGAACTGGATATCTATGAATTCTGGAATGACCGTGCAACGCTGGAAATTGAACTCAACAGCGAGGAAGAAAAAGTAAATTTACCGCCGTTTGTTGAAGTCATCAAAGAAGTTACCGATGACGAACGTTATAAAAACCGTTCTTTGACTTATCAGGTGATTACAGAAGAAATATAAATGTTGTGCTGTTTGTGTTGACAGATACAATATATGGTGTTAGAATGGTTGGCAAAGAAACAAAAAGGAGAGAAAGTTTATGACAGCGACAGTAATTGATGACATCAGAGTAAGTGTGACAGGCGGAGAACTTTCGGAAAAGGAACTGAAAGCATATGCTGACCGTGCTAAAGAAAAATTTTTTGGTAAGACAATAATGGCAATGGATATCACCGTAGACGGTGACTTTGTGGATATTGATTACACGATAGAGCCGACAAAATTTGAACGGATTCGCAGGATAACGGGATATCTCGTCGGAACGACTGACCGTTTCAATGATGCCAAGCGTGCCGAAGAACAGGACAGAGTAAAGCACAGTCTTAACGGCATGATAGAGCAGATTTGACAAACAAACACACTAGTGACAATATGATTACCGAATGTGAGCAGATGTTCATATTCGGTAATTTTAAATTGAGTTGTTTTTTACTAAATGTTAACAAAAAAGAGTCATTGTTTTTAGTGCAATATTGGAAAATAAGAGTAGATTGTTGACGAAATCAAGAACAATGTATTATAATTTGTCAGGCGTATAGAAGTTATAAGGGAGAAACACTGTAAAACAGAATACACAGACCGTTGACTTTTAACACACAAAAAAAGAGGAAAAGGCGTTGGGTATGGGCAATTATAAAAAAATAACCGTTATGCATGTTGTGGAATGTGCAGGGGGTGTGGACAGATATCTGAAAAGTTTTCTGAAGTATCTTGACCACAATAAATTTGAAAATATTCTGGTTTGTTCGCAGAATTACAAAAAAGAAGAGTTTACTGCTTATGTTAATGTTGTTGAACAAATTTATATGGAACATAATGTCAGTTTCCGAAAAGACCGCAGAACAGTGGGAACACTGCGGAAACTGATCAAAAAGTATGTTCCTGATATTGTCTATGCTCATTCCAGCAAAGCAGGAGCATTGGTAAGGCTGGCAAATCTGGGGATAGATAACAAGTGTGTCTATAATCCTCACGGTTGGGCGTTCAATATGAGAATATCAGAGAAAAAGAAATTCTTTTACCGTGTTGTCGAAAAAATGATGTCATCGTTCTGTGACAGGATTGTCTGTATATCGCAGTTCGAGAAACAGTCGGCATTGGCACAGAACATCTGTAAAGAACAGAAACTCAGGGTAATTTTCAACGGCATAGATGTTATCGACTACGAAAATAAAGAAAAACAACGTAATATTACCAGAGAAAGTCTGCATATCGACAAAGAAGCCTTTGTTGTGGGAACGGTCGGACGGCTTTCACAACAGAAATCACCCGATATCTTTATCCGCATGGCACATCATATTGTCAAGAATATTCCCGATGCCTATTTCCTTATGGTAGGCAACGGAGAAATGGAAAATGAAGTCAGGGCATATGCGGAAGAAAACGGTTTTGCCGACCGACTGTATATTACAGGGTGGGTAGACAATCCGACAGATTATATTGAACTTTTTGATATTGCCACATTGCTGAGCCGTTGGGAGGGATTCGGACTGGTTATTCCCGAATATATGATATGTGGCAAACCTGTTGTTGCCACACAGGTAGATGCAATACCCAACATCATACAGAACAATGTCAATGGTATGCTTGTACCGGTTGATGACTGGCAGAAGGCAGGACAGGTAATTACGGAACTCTATCATGACCGTACCATGTATGACAGACTGGCAGAACAGGGACGGTCAGACGTTTATCAGAAATACGATGTCAGACGTGTTGCCAGAGAACATGAGCAGATATTTGAAGAATTATTAATGAAATAAGAGGGAACAGTATTGAAAAAAACAGGAATAGTGTCATGTTATTTCCAGCCGAATTACGGCAGTATGTTACAGGCATATGCCACACAGATGGCACTGGACAAACTGGGATATGACAATGAAACCATAGATATTACAGGATTCAACGGAGAAATCCGAAAAGCAAAGATCCGTTATTTTGCGAAAGCCAGTCTGACATCAGGGATTCTGCTGACAAAGATGGGCAGGGCGAAGGATACACTGGTACGCAGACTTTCCAGAAACGAATATACACAGAAAGCCTCCGTAAGAAATGAACAGTTCAGGGCATTCAGTCAGAAGTATTTTCGGTTGTCAAAGGTTTACCCGTCAAAGTCGGTACTGGGGGCGGAATGTGAACAGAATTATTCTGCGGTACTGGTGGGAAGTGACCAGTTATGGTTACCGGGGAATATTGCTGCGGATTACTATACACTGAATTTTGTTCCTGAAAGTGTCAATACCATTGCGTATGCCACGAGTTTCGGACAGTCCTCATTGCCTAAGGACAGTGCAAAACTGGCAAAGGTGTTTTTGCAGAAAATAAGACATATCGCCGTCAGAGAAGAATCGGGGCAGAAACTTGTCGAAGAACTCACACAGCGGAAAGTTCCCGTTGTATGTGACCCGACGTTGCTTTTCACAGGGGAAGAATGGCTGTCCGTTCAGGAACAGCAACCACTGGAAAAAGGAGAATACATTTTCTGTTATTTTCTCGGTACGAATCCGTTGCACAGGGAGTTTGTCAGAAAACTGAAAGCACAGACAGGTTATAAAGTCATTATTTTACCGCACATAGATGAATACGTCAAAGCTGATGAAGAATGTTCGGATAAACAGCTTTACGATGTTGACCCGTCTGCTTTTCTGAATTTAATCCGCCATGCAAAGTATGTCTGTACGGATTCTTTTCATTGTTCGGTATTTTCGATATTGTACAAAAAGGAATTTTTCACTTTCCGAAGATTTTCCGACAAGAACAAGCAGTCGACCAACAGCCGACTGGATACTTTGTTTCATATTACGGGTATAACGGGAAGATTAATCAGCGGTGATGAGGATATCAGTGAAGTAACGGCACGAAAGACCGATTTTGCCATGGCACATCAGAAACTGGCAGAAATACGGCAGAAATCCTATGACTATCTGGAAACCGCTCTCAAAGACTGCGGAGGTACAGATTTATGATAAAGATTACTGATAAAAAAGAATGTTGCGGTTGCAGTGCCTGTGTCAGTGCTTGTCCGAAGAAGTGCATTGTCATGAAAGAGGACAACGAGGGTTTTCTTTATCCTTGTGTTGAAGAAAAGGACTGTGTGCATTGCGGACTTTGCGAGAAAGTCTGTCCGATAATGAATATCGGGGAGGAAAAGGAAAATCCGCAGCAACAGGGGGCAATCGTTGCCCATAAGAATCAGGAAGTTCTGCAGCAGAGTACCTCAGGTGGAGCATATACGGCAATCGGGGAATATGTTATCGAACACGGCGGAAAGGTATTCGGTGTGACAATGGAAAATTGTCATGTACACCATACCGCAGTGGATACCATAGCGGATCTGGAAAAATTCCGCAATTCCAAATATGTGCAGAGTGAACTCGGTGATACGTATTGTCAGGTCAAGAACAGTCTTGATAAAGGCATACTGGTTTGTTTCAGCGGAACACCTTGTCAGACAGAAGGTCTGCGTCATTTTTTACGCAACAAAACGTATGATAATTTAATTCTGGTAGATGTGGTATG
>CACYBZ010000234.1 GCA_902772795.1 uncultured Ruminococcus sp.
ACGATATCTGCAAAAAAACGGACTGTTACAAAACAGCAAATCCGTTCTGTAACAGTCCTATCATTACCAAAATACCACTATCACTTTTTTATCAATTATTTTTACAGCATATCTTTCAATAAATTCAGGTCTTCTTTGTCAATCGTACCTGAACCATCAAGGTCAGCCACCAGTTTCTGTTTTGCGGTGGGTGTCTGTACGCCGTATACAAATTTCTTCATCAGGGCAACATCTGTGCCGTTGATTCTTCCGTCAGAGTTCAAATCTCCCAGACGTGTTGTTTCCGTAATCAGAGCCATGGAAATACTGACTTTATATTCGCCTGCTTTTTCAGGAACAGATACATTGGCAATACTTCCGTCGAAATTGTTGAACTTGACTGCCTTCTTGACAACATTACTACTGTCTTTGGTATCTGTGAAGGTAACTGTGACAGTAACAGGTCTGTTATTGATAGCGGAAACATATTTCAGTTTGTTACCGTTCTTGTCAGTCATATCATAGACATTAAGAGAAATTTCACTCTTGACTTCGGCACTTTCTTCTGTACTGATTTTACCTGTGAAATTGTTCTCTATTCTGTTGGTAACATTTTCGCTATTCAGTGTCATTGCTTTTTCTACTTCAAAGACATAGTTGTCAGACTTTAAAGTATAGTCGACAAGATAGTCATTGTAAGGCAATGTAACTGTCTTTCCGTTAGTTGACTGCTGATGTAATACTTCACTGCCGAATGCAGATACAACAATATCGGCTTTACCCTGATAAGAAGTATTCCAACCCGACTTCAGCACTGCTGTAGGAGTACTCTGTGTAGCGTTTGCTGCCAGCGTTCCTACCGCTTTGGCTGTTGACAACAACGGATTATAAACATTTTCTTCCGATACCGTGACACTACTGTTGGAATCTGTAATTCTTATGCCGTTTTTGATAATCCAGAGCTGATGCATTTTGCCACTATTGGTAACTACCAACAGATAAGCGTCCTTAGCGTTGGTAAACTGCGAATAAGCCTCGCTGCCAAAATAAACTACACGCATACCGCCTTTGTTCAGGGTATTGTAGCTGATTTGTTTATAATAATCGCTGTCTGCACCCTTGACATAAAGATTGGCATATCGGAAACTGCTGAGTCCGTTGACATTGAATGTATTCTGTACATCGTTGTTATTGACTTTGACTGTACCAGCTTTCAGGTCAGTTATCCAGATACCTTTTGTTGTATTGACCACAAGCTTATACGAAGATGTGTTTTTGTACATATCTGACGTAAACGGAACAGTAATGTTGCCAGCTTCGTCAGATGTATATGTACCTGCATAATTAACACCGTTGTAAATATCCGCTGACGTGTTGGTATTGTCTGTTGACGCATTCTTTACTACTGTTGCACTGGATTTTGATGCACTGATAACTTCGAAATCCAGCGATTTTTCGGCGATATCAAATTTACCGCCTGCTTTTTCGTAGGTTGCCAGAAGTTTTACGTTATGACTTCCTGCTTTCAGTCCTGCACAGTTATACCAGTACTTATTTATCTCTTTGCTGAGCGATGACTGTAAACCGGTAATTTCTGCACCGTCAAGATACATCTTCACATCGGTAAGATTATTGATATTTCTGACATCTGTGGAAATTGCAAACGTTCTGTCCTCAAGAGCCAGTGTAGACTGAATATCGCTGATGACAGGAACCTGATATTCTATTGCTGTAAGTTGTCTTTCAGCAAAGTTGTTGTCTGTGCTGAATTCTTTTGTCCACTGACTTTTATTTGTCAGTGTGACAGAAATTCTGCTCTCTTTTGTTTTGGGTGTCCATGGAATTTCAATTTTTTCGGTGGACATTCTGCCAAGCCATTTATCCTCTGCAAAATAGATAACCTCTTCCCCGTCTTTGACAACGATATCTGCCCAGCCACCGACTAAATTTCGGTTATAGACATCACAATGTAATGTGGTGGGTTCATTGACATAGAAATCACCGTCTACATAAATATTTTCTTCATAAACGGCAAAGTCGGATTTCAACGTAACGTCACGGTAATTGCTTAAATCGCCTACATAATTGACAACCGTATCGGGACGATAGTAATTGACAATTTCCATATCGGAAACCGTTCTGAAATGCGTGGGAAGTGTGGAATAACCTGCGGACAGTAT
>CACYBZ010000235.1 GCA_902772795.1 uncultured Ruminococcus sp.
GGTCTGAATATAATCAATACCATCAGGATAGCTGAATTCTAATCGAAAATTTATGTAAAAAATGCCGTATTTACGGCATTTTTTATTTTCAAGAAAAATAACAGAAAATACAGTTTTGTCTTAGTCAAAAATGATACGTCACTGATGAAAGCCATTGAAATTATTAAAAATCATATTGACAATTAGGGTATTCAGTATTAAAATAATGTACGGTGTTTTTGGTGTTTAAATTAGACAATTATATTATTATATATTTGTTTAATTTGCAGAATACCGAAAAACAACTTACAAAAAAAGGAGTTGCACAGATGAGCCTTATAGTACAAAAATTCGGCGGTAGTTCCGTTGCCAATGCTGAGCGTGTCAACAACGTAGCAAGAATTGTCACGGATACTTACAAAAAAGGCAACAAGGTAGTCGTTGTTGTGTCGGCACAGGGTGATACAACAGACGATCTGATAGAAAAGCAGATGGAAATCAATCCCAATGCTTCCAAGAGAGAAAGAGATATGCTGCTGGCAGCAGGTGAACAGATATCCATTTCATTGCTTGCTATGGCAATCGAAAAAATAGGTTGTCCTGTCGTTTCGCTTTTGGGCTGGCAGGCGGGAGTAAGAACGACTTCATCGCATACCAACGCAAGAATTAAATCTATCGACTGTGAAAGACTGAGAAGAGAACTCGACCATAACAGAATTGTCATTGTGGCGGGATTTCAGGGAATTACCAAATATGGCGATGTTACTACATTGGGACGTGGTGGTTCTGATACCAGTGCGGTAGCGTTGGCTTGCGGACTTCATGCGGATCTTTGTCAGATATACACCGATGTAGAAGGCGTTTACACAGCAGACCCCAGAAAAGTCAAGAATGCCAGAAAACTTGATGAAATTTCCTATGATGAAATGCTGGAACTGGCAACTCTCGGTGCACAGGTATTGCACAACCGCAGTGTGGAACTGGCAAAAAAATACAATCTTGAATTAGAGGTGCTTTCAAGTCTGACTTGTGCACCGGGAACAATCGTTAAGGAGGCAACAAAAGTGGAAAGTATGTTAATCAGCGGTATCGCAAAAGATACAGATATCGCCAGAATTTCGGTAGTAGGTGTTCCTGATGAACCCGGTCTGGCATTCAAGATGTTCTCAAAGCTTGCGGCAAGCGATGTCAACATTGACATTATTTTGCAGTCAGTAGGTCGTGATGGTACGAAAGATATCGCTTTTACCGTTGCCAAGGATAAGCTCGGTGATGCCAAAAAAGTCATTGAAGCATTTATGCCGTCACTGAAAGCACAGAAAGTCATTTTTGATGAAGATGTTGCCAAAGTATCCATCGTAGGGGCAGGTATGGAAAGCCATTCAGGATTTGCTTCTAAGATGTTTGAGGCACTGTATAATGCTGACATCAACATTCAGATGATTTCCACCAGTGAAATCAAAATTTCTGTTCTCATCAAGTCATCAGATGCAGACAGAGCCGTTACAGCTTTACACGATAAATTTTTTGAGTGATAAAATAACAACTCCCCATCTTTTTTCAAGATGAGGAGTTGTTTGTTTAAGTCTGTCTTTTTGAAAATTCCACCGTTTTTTCACAAAATCAGACACCGCCTCTTTACGTTCCCAAAAAACCCCACCTTGAAAGTTTCGGTCAAGCCTTTTCAAAGGCTTGTGGGGTTGAGGGGCAAAGCCCCTCACAGGGGTGCGGGGACAGAGTCCCTGCTCTTATGCGGAATTTTCAGAAAAATTCTTGTTCTGAACGGAGTAAATTGCCTCCATTTTCAGACTGAGATTATTCAGTTCTTCAGAATACTGCTGGAATTTCCGACTGATATTTCCCGAGAAGTCTTCCTGTAAGGTTTTATAACGAAGCTGATGTTCAATATTTGCCCAGCAGTCCATGGTCAGTGTTCTTATCTGGATTTCTACCGGATAATATTCTACGCCCTTGAGATAATGAATAGGAATAACCACTATCATATGGTAACTTCTGTAACCGGAAGGTTTGGGATTCTGAATGTAATCTCTTTCCTCCACTACGTCAAGACAGGAATGTAAGGCTCTTACCAGTTCATATACGTCCTGCTGATAATAAGTGATAACCCGTATTCCGGCAATATCCGTCAGATATTCCTTTGCATTTTCCAGTGTGGTAGTATAGCTTTTTCGGGTAAGTTTGTTGAATATGCTGTCCAGTGACTTTACCCGCTGAATAATCTGATGAACAGGATTATGTTTATAGAGATGACCGTAATCTGTATTCAGGGCTTCCAGTCGTATTCTGACAAAATTAATAGCATCGTTGTAAGGACGAATGAATTCATTATATTCTTTCAGTGTTTCAATCATTTTATTAGTGTTTGCCATAGTACCTTCCTAAAAATCATAGTCATTTTTCATAAAAAACAAATTTACTATTTGTAGATATTTTACTAATAAAAAATCATTTGTTCATATTTTATTCATAATTATCGTATATAGTATAGGTGCAGCCAGAAGGAAAGGCTGTAGAAAAGTTTTTCTCATTTTTTCTTCTTATATATTCTCTATATGCGGCCGTTGTATAATATACAGCGGTCGCATTATTCTGTTACAGTTTTTTCTTTTTGAGATTCTTCACGTTAATAGTTGTTCCGTCAGGATTTTCGATGACCATGTTTTCCAGCTGACCACGAAGACTGGAACGGAATTCGCCGATATATTCACGGTAGAGTTGTTTTTGTTCGACAAGTTCTTCATCTGTCAGACCGATATTTTTTTTCTTTCTGGCAAGTTCATTAATTCTCTGGATTTTTTGCGGATTCAAGATAATCACCCCCTGTCAATTTGTCAGAATTATAGCATATTCCCTCTGATGACACATGAATAATCTGTAAATTATCACAAAATATAACGTAAAGGAATAAAGCACCGCAGTATGACATATATTCTATAAGATTGTGGCAATGAAAAATGTCGATAGAAGTCAGGTGAATAAAAAATGTAAATAAATTATTAAAGTCTGAAATAAGACTTGATTTTTGGTAACAAAAGGTATATTATATATTAGCACTCAGGCAGAGAGAGTGCTAATATAAAGCAATTCAATGATTCAGGAGGATAAACAGTATGACTATCAGACCATTACTTGACAGGGTAGTTTTAAAAGCCGACAAAGCCGAAGAAAAGACAAAGAGCGGTATTGTTCTTACCGCATCAGCACAGGAGAAACCGCAGTTTTCCAATGTTGTTGCAGTAGGTGAGGGTGGAGTAGTAGACGGAAAAGAAGTAAAGATGTATGTCAAAGTTGGCGATAAGGTTATCACAAATCAGTATTCGGGAACAACCGTAAAAGTAGACGGTGAAGAATATACGATTGTCCGCCAGAATGACATATTGGCAGTAGTAGAGTAAGCAACTCAGGAGGAAATAGAAATGGCTAAACAGATTATTTACGGCGAAGATGCCAGAAAAGCACTTATCAGCGGTATCAACCAGCTTGCCGACACAGTAAAAATCACATTGGGACCCAAGGGCAGAAATGTTGTTCTGGATAAGAAATTCGGAGCACCGCTCATCACGAACGACGGTGTAACCATTGCCAAGGAAATCGAACTGGAAGACCCGTTTGAAAATATGGGAGCACAGCTTGTCAAGGAAGTTTCCGTAAAGACGAACGACATCGCAGGTGACGGTACAACAACAGCAACACTGCTGACACAGGCAATTATCCGTGAAGGAATGAAGAATGTCACATCGGGAGCTAATCCCATGATTCTGAAAAAAGGTATTCAGAAAGCAACGGATATTGCGGTAGAATCCATTGTCAGAAATTCCAAGCAGGTAAGCGGTTCAGAAGATATTGCCAGTATCGGAGCAAACTCCGCAGCAGATGAAACCATCGGTAAATTAATTGCTGAGGCTATGGAAAAAGTATCGACAGACGGTGTTATCACCGTAGAGGAGTCCAAGACAGCCGAAACATATTCCGAAGTAGTTGAGGGTATGATGTTCGACCGTGGCTATATCGCACCTTATATGGTAACAGATTCGGAAAAAATGGTTGCAGAACTCGATGATCCGTATATTCTGATTACCGACAAGAAAATTTCCACTATGCAGGAAATTCTCCCGTTGCTGGAAGAAATTGTCAAATCAGGCAGTAAGTTACTCATCATTGCCGAAGATATTGAGGGCGAAGCACTTACATCACTTATTCTTAACAAATTGCGTGGAGTATTCACTTGTGTAGGCGTAAAAGCTCCGGGATTCGGTGACAGAAGAAAAGAAATGTTGCAGGATATTGCCATTCTGACAGGTGGCGAAGTTGTTTCCGCAGATTTCGGTCTGGAACTTCAGGATACAACAATAGCACAGCTCGGCAGAGCAAAGAAAGTCAAAGTTGACAAAGAGAACACCATTATTGTTGACGGTGTAGGCGACAGTGAAAAAATCAAAGCCAGAGTCAACCAGATAAAGGGACAGATTGAAA
>CACYBZ010000236.1 GCA_902772795.1 uncultured Ruminococcus sp.
AAAACTAAAATTTCGGTCAAGCCTTTTTAAAGGCTTGTGGGGTTCAGGGGCAAAGCCCCTGATGGGATTTTTAAGGGCAACGCCCTTAAACTCTTACTCCTGCACTTCGGTGACTAATTCTGTCACGATTTCTGTTGTATCGTCACCGTCAAGCGTGTCTTTAATGTTGGAAATGCCGTTGTCAATCGCATCGCCGATTTCTCCTGCAACGCCGTTTTCATTGTCGTTTCGGTCATTGTCATTGATATTATTATCCATCATATCATTGTCCGTAATATCTTCATCAACAATAACTGTCGTTGTTTTTTCCGTCATCATTTCCGTGCTGCTGTCCGCTGTCATGTCAGTGGTTATCTCGGTCATGATTTCTGTACTGATTTTTTCATTATCAGTAATTGTTCCGTTATCTCCGTTTCTGATTTTTCCGTTTTCTCCGCAACCTGTCAGAAACAGCGACATCGCTATAACCGTAATTATCATTCCTGATAACAAATATATTGTCTTTTTCATTATCATAATTTTTCTCCTCATTTGAATTTACCTGTACGGCATACTTCTATCATTACCGAAACATTCAATTTCATTCATAATGCGGAAGAAAGTTCTTTTTTCAATTTGCTGATGATTTTTTTTTCCAGTCTTGATATGTAAGATTGCGAAATTCCTAACATAACCGCTACTTCCTTTTGTGTATGTTCCTTATATCCCATTAACCCAAAACGTAATACCGTAATCTGTCTGGCTCTCGGCTCCAATCGGTTGACTGCTTCCAAAAGTAATTTACACTCCGCTTCCTGTTCGATGTTTCGGTTTACCATATCATTATCACTGCCCAATACGTCACTTAGTAACAACTCATTACCGTCATAGTCCGTATTCAGCGGTTCATCAATGGAAATTTCATTTTTCAGCGGTGTACTTTTTCGCAGATACATTAAAATTTCGTTTTCAATACATCTTGATGCATATGTCGCCAGTTTAATATTCTTCTGCGGACAAAATGTGTTTACCGCTTTAATCAGTCCTATTGTCCCTATGGAAATCAAATCTTCCACATTTGCTCCCGTTGTTTCAAACTTCTTGGCAATGTATACCACCAGACGCAGATTATGGGTAATCAGAATTTCTCTGGCAGAATTATCCCCATTCGTTATTTTCTCCATGACAATCTGTTCTTCTGTCTTTTTCAGCGGTGGCGGTAAGGTCTGTGACCCGTTGATATAATATATTCCGTCCATTCCGAAAAGCTTTTCCCTTACTGTCAGAATAATACTACATACTTTTAAAAATATCATGATGAATACCTTCCTTGTGGATTATTTCAGGATTTATCATTGCCTGAATCGTTGTTCCTGTTATAGCGTCCCTACAGACAGCTATATATATTTTCTGTTGACATTCTGTATTGTCAAGATACACTCTGTCAGGCATGAAAGACGGCAGAAGCCCTTTTCCCCCGACTGTCTGGAACGGAACAAGACGATATTTTCGGTTTACAGTCAGTGTATCATATTCTCCGTCAATCAGTTTCTGAAATTCATTTTCAATAATCGGCTTTACCGCTTTTTCGTTGACCACTATCACAGGTAAATGACTGAAAGGCTCATACAATGTATTTCCCGTGTCTGTCTTTCCGTAAAATTCGCAGGTATTGCCATTACTCACAACTTTCACTTTACAGAATTTTGTTTCGGCAAAGGATTTTGCCATCAGCCTTGTCATACTCTGTATGATGAAATACGCTATCAAAGTAGTCACAATCATCACTATCGGCGACACATTGAAATATACAACCGAATTCTTGACATACATACCTTTCGGCGTAAACACAAACCACAGAAACAACATCAGTCCGCAAAAACAAAAACTGATGAAATAAAACAAAACCGTATTTTTTAAAAATGTTCTGCCGTCATGATAACCGAACGTTATTCCAACAATCGCCAGCGACAGGATTAATTTTATACACCAGTTTATCAGAAACGGCAACGGCGGTAAAACAATGATGAGCGAACATACTGCCCCGAATATACTGCCGAAAACGGTTCGGTAAGTTCTGGGAACGATTTTGGTAAATTTTGAAACAGCGGTCAGTATGAAATAATTGACGATGATATTGACACAGATAAGAACATCAACATAAATTGTCCTGCCTATTCTATCACCTCCCTGTTTGTCATTATTATCTCACCGACACAATGAAAAATATGTCACATTCTATTGATAGACGGATTTTTTGATGTTATAATTCTTTCAGCAAATATTTTCTGTTGCCATGAGGAGGAATTACCATAAACAGCCACATTGTATTACCTGAATATGTCAGATTTATTATTGACCGCCTCAGAAAAAAACATTATCAAGCCTATGTTGTCGGCGGTTGTGTGCGTGATTCCTTGATGGGAAATCTTCCTCATGACTGGGATATCTGTACCGATGCGTTACCCGCTGAAGTGGAAAACGTCTTTTACGACTACAAAATGATAGAAACAGGATTAAAGCATGGTACAGTCACCCTCATTATTGAACATATCCCGTTTGAAATAACCACTTTCCGCTCAGAAAGCACATACAGCGATAACCGTCACCCTGACTATGTTGTCTTTGAAAAAAATATACGTGCTGACCTTTCCCGACGTGATTTTACCGTCAATGCCATTGCCTACAATCCCTATGACGGCTTTGTCGATTTATATGACGGCAGAAAAGATATCCGTAATCATACCATAAAAGCTGTCGGCATTTGTGATGAACGCTTTTCCGAAGATGCTCTGCGGATATTACGGGCATTGCGTTTTGCCTCCGTTCTTGGATTTCATATTGACGGTTCTACTGCGGACAGTATTCATCGCAATAAACATTTACTGAAAAATATCGCTGTGGAAAGAATATGGGTAGAATTCTGTAAACTGCTCATGGGAAAAAATGCTGTCTGTATTCTGCGTGAATATGTCGATGTCATTGCCGTGTTTATGCCTGAATTATTCTCTATGGTAGGATTTGAACAACATAATTTTCATCATCAGTATGATGTCTGGGAACATACGCTCCATGCTTTATCTTTTGCTGAAAATGAATTGTCTGTCCGTCTGGCTGTTCTGTTCCATGACTGCGGAAAACCATATACTTTCACGATTGATGAAAACCATATCGGACATTTCTATTGCCACGCTGAGAAAAGCTGTCAAATCGCTGAAAATATTCTGAACCGCCTTAAAGCGGACAATCATACCAAAAATACTGTACTGACATTGGTCAGACACCACGACCGCATTATCGAACCGACACAAAAATCTGTCAGAAAATCGTTGAGAAAACTCGGCAATGCAGAAATTTTTGAAAAACTTCTCAAAGTCAAACAATGTGATGTACAGGCTCAGTCACCGTTATTTGTACAGCCACGTCTGAACAGTCTTGAACAAATAACTGAACTTTATCTCGACAACAAAAACAATGACAATCTTATTTTTTCCGTGAAAAATCTCGAAATCAACGGCAATGATATTATCCGGATGGGCGTAAAAGAAGGAAAAAAAATAGGCTCTATTTTAAACACTTTACTGGAAAGCGTTCTTAACGGCGAAATCCCGAACAACCATGATGCACTAATCAAAAAAGTTTCCGAAATTATCAGTATCTGATTCTTCCGGAAACTTTTCTGGTTATTTATTCATTTTTTCTTTTCTCTTCATCTGCCGTATGTCATGACCGACAAAATTCAGGACAATATATTCTCCGATAATTCTGGAAATCAGCCGTTGAGAATATGTCTGTTCCAGTTCCTTGAAAGTAAAATTCGTACTGATAATTGTCGGACGGTTACATGACAGTCGGTAATTGATGAGATTATAAATTTTATTCTTGGTAAACGTGGTGGAAAATTCTGAACCTATATCGTCAAGAATCAATAAATCACATTCTTTCAAGGCATCTTCCACACTCTCTTCTGATTTATTGTACCCCTTGCCGAATTGTTCCTTTTCCAGCTGAGAAAGAATATCCGGTGCAGAACAGTAGATTACCCCGAAACCCTTCTTAATCAGTTCGTTGGCAATGGCAAGCGAAAGATGTGTTTTTCCCAGACCTGTATCACCACGCATAATCATACTTTTGGAGTCACTGCCAAAAGTATCGACATACGACTTACATTTTTCAAGATACAACCGCATCTGTTCTCTTTCAGATACCCTTTTTTCGTTTTTGATTACATCGCTGTAATAGTGGAGGGAAAATGTTTCAAAAGAGGAAAGTTTCAACGGTGACAATTCATTAAGCTGATTATAGGCAATTTCTTTGACAAGCTGTTTGTAACAATCGCACACTTTGCCGTCAATATTGCCCTTGTCCTTGCATTTTTCACAGACAAAATGTGGTTCAAGAGCTTTCTGCGTAATCCCTGCACGGGCATAGATTTGCTTTAAACGCATTTGTGTAGCCATATTCTCCGCTTTTAATTTCTGCATTGCCTCATTCAGACCGTTTTTATTCCCCAACATTGCTCGGATTAAATTTGTCATGGTATAACTCAGCTGTCTTTCCAGTTCCTGTGCCTCGGGGTATTTCTTGAAAAAACGCTCTTTTCTGTTGTCCGCTGACTTCAAAGCTCTGTTCCGCCTGTCCTGCATGACTTTATCTGCTTCATCATAAATTTTTTTACTATATCCCATAGTGTCATATCTCCGTTTTTTAGTCCAAAAGTCCTATGCTGTCATTGAGAAAATCAATATCGTAAGATGCACTGCTCCCCCCGCTGTCCGTTGTGTTTTTAGGCTTTTTACGTTCTTTTCTGACAGATTCATCGTTTGACTTCCGGCGGTCGGAAAGGTCTTTTTCGCTGAGAATTCCTTCGCTGTGCCACTTTTTCAATATCCCGTTAATGTATTTCAAATGAAAAGTTCCTTTGGCGTTGATACAGGTTTCATAAGCAATTCTCAGCATATTGTCGTCATAGCCCCATTGCCTGACCCAACATTCTGCATACTCCGCCTGAATATCGTTGACTTCATTTCCTGCATTTAACCCGAATATGGGAGCAATTCTTTTCCACTCTTTGTATGAATTGAGAATGTTGGCAATTTTTTCTTCTGCTTTCTCTATAGTATATATTTCTTCTGCTCCCCACTCACGCCCCAGCGTTTCTATGTACCGCATTTTCAGCTTTTTCTGCTCGTTTGCCAGAAATAATATCATCTTGATGACTTCATAAGGTAATCCGTCATAGTCGTGCATTAACAACAGTATGGAAGAATCACTGTGCGTGATTGGTCGTGCCAGCATTTTTTCGGCTTCGTCCAGCAAATCGGAAAAATTATTGTCCAGTTTCTTTCTGTCGGCAATTTCCGCTGTAGTCGGCATTGTTCTGACAGCGGATTTTGTCTGCGTGTTCGGTGTAACCTCTTCTGTTGTTGTTGTATGAACTGTTTCTTTTACGGTACTGGGAACTGCCTGTATCGGTACAACAGACGGATTTCCCATAGGTATCTGCGGTGAAATTGCTGACGTTTCGGGTGACAATGCGGACGATACTGTTTTTTCAGGATTGCTCATTGTCTTTTTGACCACTCCCATTTCATACCAGAACTCCATAGCGTCCTTGACATCTACCATATTCATATTTAACGCTGTGGCAATGTCCTGGGCAGAAATATTTCTTTTCTGTGCATTGTTCCGCAACAACCATAACAATACTTTCAGATTCGCCAGACCTGCAAATTTCAGATATTTGTCTATGATATCTGTCGGAACGGCAAATACACTACCCCACATTCCCGCTCCCAGTTCGTAAAATTCCATTCTATAACACGACCCATAATTTTTTTGAATACCCACTTCTCTCAGAGGGGTATTTATTATAACATAAAAATCAGGAAAAATGTCATCTGTTTGTAAATTTTATTTTATTTCATCACATAGAAACCACAACATTTTTCTGTCGGTATGACACTTCCGCTGGTAACATCGGCAAGCTTTTTATACAATGTTTCTGCTTTCTCCGTGGGTATGTGAAATTCCAGAGAAACTTCTGCCCCGAATATACTGTTATCTGTTACCCCTCCGATTTGCAGAATCAGTGCCCCTATTTTTCCGTATTGTGTATAGTCACATTGCAGAGTAAACACTGTACATTCTTCCATGGTGACAATACCTGCCTGTTCAATGGCTTGTTTGGCACTGGCAGAATATGCCCGTACCAGTCCCCCTGTTCCCAACAATATTCCGCCAAAATATCTTGTTACCACTATCACAATATCTGTCAGTTCATTTTTCAGAATAATATCCAGTATGGGTACGCCTGCCGTTCCCTGAGGCTCTCCGTCATCAGAATACCTTTTGGTATGTCCTTCTCTCAGACAATACGCATATACATTATGCCTTGCGTCACGATGTTTTGCCTTGATTTTCTCTATAAACCGAATTGCTTCTTCTTCCGTCTGTACAGGCTGACAATATCCTAAAAATACCGATTTCTTCTCCTTGTATTCACTGTCAGCTCTTTTCTCTATCGTCCTGTAGCTTTTTTCTGACAACATTATCACCTCTGTCCAAAATCTGCGAAAGCAGATTTTCACGAAAAGTTTTGTCCGACTTTTTCAAAAGTCGGCGGATTCCAAAGGCGGAGCCTTTGGTGGGGGTGCGGGGGCAACGCCCCTGCATAAAAATCAATAGGCGACACAACATAACATTGCGTCGCCTGAGATAACAACAAATTGTATATTACTTCTTGATACCAAAACGTTTGTTGAATCTGTCAACTCGTCCGCCTGTATCAACAAGTTTCTGCTTACCGGTGAAGAAAGG
>CACYBZ010000237.1 GCA_902772795.1 uncultured Ruminococcus sp.
ATTTCACCTCAGTTTATGACAGTAAAGCTCTTACTTCTTTTACTGCATTGATGACATTGGCAGGCCCTCCGTACGGACTCCTTTCATTGACGCATTTTTCAAGGGAAATAGCTTCATAGACGCCGTCGTCAAAAACATCACATACCGACTGATATTCTTCAAGGGGTAAAGTTTCCAGTGTCAGCCCTTTCTCAATACAAAGGGCAACTAAAGTACCTGTGGCTTTGTAAGCGTCCCTGAAAGGCAGACCTTTTTTGACAAGATAGTCGGCACAATCGGTTGCGTTGATAAATCCGCCTGCCGAGGCTTTCCGCATATTCTGAGGAATGACGGTCATTGTATCGAGCATAGGCGTAAAGGCAACAAGACACATCTTTACCGTATCAATCGCATCAAATATTGCTTCCTTATCTTCCTGCATATCTTTATTGTAAGCAAGGGCGATGCCTTTCATGGTTGTCAGCAGTCCCTGTAAGTCACCGAATACTCTGCCTGACTTTCCTCTTACCAGTTCGGCAATGTCAGGGTTTTTCTTTTGTGGCATGATGGAAGAACCTGTGGAAAAAGCGTCATCAAGTTCAATAAACTTGAATTCCCACGAACACCACATAATGATTTCTTCCGAAAACCGTGAAAGATGTACCATGATAATAGAGAGTGCACCGGCAAGTTCCAGACAGAAATCCCTGTCAGAAACACCGTCCAGACTGTTGCGTGTCATACTGTCGAAATGTAAAAGTCGGGTGGTGATACTGCGGTCAATGGGATAGGTTGTACACGCCAGCGCACCGCTTCCCAACGGATTGACATTCATTCTTTTCTGTGTGTCCTGCAATCGGAATAAATCCCTGAGTAGCATTTCGGCATAAGCCATGAGATGATGTCCGAACGTGATGGGCTGAGCTCTCTGTAAATGGGTATATCCCGGCATAACCGTATCGCTGTACTGTTCGGCTTTGTTGCAGATGACTTCAATCAGATTTTTTACCAGTAATTTCAGTTCATCAATCTGATTTCTTAAATACAGCCGGATATCCAGTGCCACCTGGTCATTACGGCTTCTTGCCGTGTGCAGACGTTTTCCCGCATCACCGAGTCTTTTGGTCAGTTCTCCCTCAATGAAAGTATGGATATCTTCTGCCTGCCTGTCAATTTCCAACCTGCCGTTTTCGATATCGTCAAGAATTCCGTTAAGTCCGCTACAAATGATTTCCGACTGTTCCTTGTCAATAATACCGCATTCTCCCAGCATGGTGGCATGGGCAATACTGCCTTGTATATCTTCCTTGTACATTCTGCTGTCAAAGGAAATGGAAGAGTTAAAATCATTGGTTGTCTGACTGATTTCTTTCTGAAAACGTCCTGCCCAAAGTTTCATGAAATTCACCTCATAAATCAGTTTATGGGACGGGTAAATTTTATCACCCGTCCCTTATTTTACCGTCGTTCTATAAATATCTGATTATTTAATCAGACCTTTTTTCGCTCTTACCTGAATGGGAAGTCCGAACAGATTGATAAATCCTGCCGAATCGTTCTGGTCATAGACTTCATCTTCGTCAAATGTAGCAATTTCGGGGTCATACAGTGAATACGGTGATGTTACCCCTGCGTCAATGATGTTACCTTTGTACAATTTGAGTTTGACTTCACCGGTAACTGTCTGCTGAGTACTGTCAACAAATGCCGAAAGGGCTTCTCTCAACGGGGTATACCACTGTCCGTAATAGACAAGTTCTGCAAATCTGTTGGCAACAAGCGTCTTGTAGTGCTGAGTATCTCTGTCAAGACAGATTTCTTCCAGTTTTGCGTGTGCGGTATAAAGAATCGTTCCACCGGGTGTTTCATATACACCTCTGGCTTTCATACCGACAAGTCTGTTTTCTACCATGTCAGTAATACCGATACCGTTTGCTCCGCCGAGTGCATTGAGTTTTTCAATAATGGCAACACCGTCCATTTTCTCACCGTCTACGGCTACGGGAATACCCTTTTCAAATGAAATGGTAACATAAGTCGGTTTGTCGGGAGCCTGTTCGGGTGATACACCAAGTTCCAGAAAACCTTCTTTATTGTACATGGGTTCGTTAGCCGGGTCTTCAAGGTCAAGGCCTTCATGTGACAAATGCCAGAGGTTCTTGTCTTTGGAATAGTTGGTTTCCCTGTTGATTTTCAGAGGAATTTTCTTTTCTTCCGCATAAGCGATTTCTTCTTCTCTTGACTTGAATTCCCATGTTCTCCAGGGAGCTATGATAGCCATGTCAGGAGCATATGCCTTGATAGCCAGTTCAAAACGAACCTGGTCATTACCTTTACCTGTGCAACCGTGACAGATAGCGTCTGCACCTTCCGCTTTGGCAATTTCGACAATTCTCTTGGCAATAACAGGTCTTGCAAATGATGTTCCGAGGAGATATTTGCCTTCATAGATTGCCCCTGCCTTGATAGTCGGGAAAACATATTCTTCAACGAATTCCTTGTTAAGGTCTTCAATGTAGAGCTTTGATGCACCTGTGGCAATCGCTTTTTCTTCCAGACCTTCCAGTTCGGTACCTTGTCCGACATTACCCGATACGGCAATAACTTCGCAGTTATTATAGTTCTCTTTCAACCAGGGAATAATGATAGAGGTATCCAGTCCGCCTGAATAAGCCAGCACTACTTTTTTGATATCTTGTTTTTTCTTTGCCATTTTCTATTCCTCCGTATATTCAATCACAGAAACGAATCTGTTTAAATTTTCCGTTTGGTTTTGACACTCTCTATTATACACACTCTATACAAAAAATCAAGCAATTTTTGTATATTTATTCAGCATATCCGTTTTTTGGATATTTTTACATTACTATTTAATAATGACGATTATTTTATAATTATTTTCGCTATAATAAACGGGAACTTATAGCGAAATCTGTCATTATTCTTTTGCTTCTTTATGCGATATACGTATAAAAATGTATATTTATTCATTTATGCAACAAATATTGTATATTTTAAAAAATATGTTATAATATCCTTGTTGACGTATGATTTTCTGAAAGCCATCATACAATAAAATATCTTTCACAGAACAAAGGAGATTAGTTTATGAGTCAGTTCAAAGAAATAAGTCCTTTAGAAATTACCGAAAATCCTTTTCAGCTTATCGGCAAAGACTGGTTGCTGGTTACCGCTGAACAAAATCAGCAATGTAACATGATGACGGCAAGCTGGGGCGGTGTCGGGATTATGTGGAATAAGCCTGTAGCCTTTACCTTTATCAGACCTCAGCGTCATACTTTCGGTATGCTGGAAAACAGTGAATATTATTCCTTATGCGTGCTTGACAACCGTTATCGGGATATCCTCACTTTCTGCGGAACAAAGAGTGGCCGTGATGTAGATAAAATCAAGGAAACAGGTCTTACTGTTGAACATATTGACGGTGTTCCCTATTTTGCAGAAGCAAAACTGGTTCTGGTAGTCAAAAAGCTGTATGCACAGAATATGAATACAGAAAGTGTCAAAGAAAAAGCCGTACTGAAAAACTATCGTGCTGACGGTACAGACTGGCACAAAATGTATATCAATGAAATTGTCAGAGTACTGGTAAAGGAATAAATCATATGTCAAAAACGGTTCTCGTCACAGGGGCTTCCCGAGGAATCGGCAGAGAAATTGCCTGGAAATTTGCTCAGAACAACTATAATGTAGCTATCAATTATTGTCACAGCGAAGAAAAAGCTGTCAATCTCAAAGAGAAGATTGACAACTTCGGCGGTGTTGCCGAAATTTTCAAGGCAGATGTCAGTAATTACTGCGATGTTCGGAACATGGCTGACGCTGTTTATCGGAAGTTTGGTACGATTGATGTACTGGTCAACAATGCAGGTATTTCCGAACAGCTTTTATTTGCAGACATCACTCCCGAAAAATGGACAGCAATGATAAATACCAACCTTAACAGCGTCTATAACTGTTGCCATTGCGTACTGCCCGAAATGATACGGAAACATGGCGGCTGTATTATCAATATTGCTTCGATGTGGGGAGAAACAGGCGGAAGTTGTGAAGTGCATTACTCTGCTGCTAAGGCGGGAATCATTGGTCTGACAAAGGCACTCGCCAAAGAAGTCGGTCTGAGTAACATAAGGGTGAACTGTGTATCTCCGGGAGTAATCATGACGGATATGATGTCCTCATTCGATGAAGAAACTATTCATCAACTCAAGGAAGAAACACCGCTTTACCGAATAGGTACACCAACTGATGTAGCGAATACTGTTCTTTTTCTTGCCGATGATAAATCCGCTTTTATTACAGGACAAGTTATCAG
>CACYBZ010000238.1 GCA_902772795.1 uncultured Ruminococcus sp.
CATCGCTTTCATGGCATTCTGCAACTGTTTTTCCTTGTTGGTGATGACTTTCGGCGTATCGGAGAAATCTTCTACATTCATTTCCACGTTGATATCAAAAGTATCTGTATTGTTGACACGGTCAATAATAATCTGATAGTTGGGTGCATATCCACAGTTGAGCAGAACAGCTTCTATCTGACTGGGGAATACATTGACACCTCTGATAATCATCATATCATCTGAACGTCCCAGCGGTTTTGTCATTTTGACAAAAGTTCTTCCGCATGAACATTTTTCCCTGGAAAGAATACAGATATCCCTTGTACGGTAACGCAACAACGGAAAAGCTTCTTTATCCAGAGAAGTAAATACCAGTTCGCCCTTAGAACCCATCGGTAATACTTCGCCTGTGTCGGGATCAATGACTTCTACAATAAAATGGTCTTCGTTGATGTGCATACCTGTCTGTTCTTCACATTCAAAGGCAACACCGGGACCACTGATTTCGGTAAGACCGTAAATATCATAGGCTTTGATACCCAATGATTTTTCGATATCTCTACGCATTTCTTCCGTCCAAGGTTCAGCGCCGAATATACCTGCCTTGAGCTTGTTGTCTTCAGGCTTATAGCCTTTTTCCTTGAGCGTTTCTCCGATATAAGCAGCATATGATGGTGTACAACACAAAATAGTGGAATTCAAATCCATCATAAACTGTATTTGTCTGTCAGTGTTTCCACTTGACATCGGCAAAGTCAGGCAGCCGACTTTATGTGAACCGCCGTGCAATCCTGCACCACCCGTAAACAGACCGTAACCATATGCCACCTGACATACATCACCATTTCCTCCGCCTACAGCAACGATGGCTCTCGCACAACATTCTTCCCACATATCCACATCGTTCTGTGTATAGAAAGCAACGACTCTTTTTCCTGTTGTTCCCGATGTAGACTGAATACGGACACAGTTTTTGATGTCGGTAGCCAGCAGTCCGAACGGATATGCCTCACGCAAGTCATCTTTCTTGAGAAACGGCAGTTTGTAAAGGTCTTCTGTACCCTGAATATCTTCGGGCTTTACGCCTTTTTTATCCATAAGGTCACGATAATATTTTACGTTGTCGTAAACATATTTTACCTGTCTGACCAGTTTTTCATTCTGAAGTTTCTTGATGTCTTCAACAGGCATGGTTTCGATATCGGGCTGAAAATATTTCTTTTCCACTTGTATCACACTTTCTGTTTTAGTTTAAGGGCTTCGCCCTTAAAAATCCCATCAGGGACTTTGCGCCTGAACCCCACAAGCCTCCTCAAGGCTTGACCGAAACTTTTAAGGTTTTCAGGGTTCGGGAAAATTGGTTTAATGATGGTAGCCTAAAGCAAAGGCTTTTTTATTGATTTCAATAAAATTCGGCTTGACACATTTTTCAATAGCGTTCTCCCATTTTTCATAGGGAATATCGAAATACTTGGCAAGTCTGCCCATAAGAACAATATTACAAGCCTTTGCCGAACCTGCTTCCGAAGCAAGAGAAAGTGCGTCTATGGCATCAACATGAACGCCTTTTGCCATCATTTCTTCAAGAATATTTTCAGGATAGGTAGCGTTGCCTATGATAACGGGCATAGGGTCAATCTGCTGGGTATTGACAATGACTGTACCGTCTTTTTTCAGGTCTTTAATATAACGGGCTGATTCTATTTTTTCAAAGCTGACAATAAAGTCTGCTTCTCCCTCGTCGATGATAGGAGAATAAACCCTGTCACCAAATCGGACATAAGTCACTACCGAACCGCCACGCTGACTCATACCATGCACTTCACTGACTTTTACGTCAAAGCCTTCATCTACCAACAGTCTGCCAAGCAGTTTGGACGCAAGCAAAGACCCCTGTCCGCCTACGCCGACAATCATAATATTTTTCGTTGCCATATTATTCACCCTCACTTTCAAAAGCGTCAAAAGGACAAAGTTCCGCACATACTCCGCAACCGATACACAATGTGCTGTCAATTACCGCATGGTTATCTCTGAACGAAATGGCAGGACAACCAAATTTCATACAGCGTTTACAACTTCTGCATTTTTCCGTATTGACGTGCAAGGGCTTTTTAGGTTTGACGTATTTCAGCAACACGCAAGGTCTGCGGGAAATAATAACAGACGGTTCGTTTTTAGCGAGTTCTTCCTTGACAACTCTTTCACATTCTTCAAGATTATAGGGGTCAACCACTCTTACAGAACGGATACCTACGGAATGACAAAGGCTTTCGAGGTCAACTTTACCTGCGGGGTCGCCCTTGATGTTTTTGCCTGTCGTGGGATTCTGCTGATGTCCTGTCATACCTGTAATGGAGTTATCCAGAATGATAACGGTAGAATTAGACTGGTTATAGGCAATATTGATAAGTCCCGTAACACCTGAATGCATAAAAGTAGAGTCACCGATAACACATACAGTTTTGTTTTCGGTTTCACCCTGTCCTGCCTTGTTGTAACCATGTATTCCTGATACGGACGCACCCATACAAAGCGTCATATCCAGAGCATTCAGCGGAGGCATAGACCCTAATGTATAACAACCGATATCTCCCAGAACAGTGAGTTTGTTCTTGGCAAGCACATAATACATTCCACGGTGGGGACAACCTGCACACATCATGGGCGGTCTTACAGGGATATCTGTATCCAGTGTGACATTTTCCTTTTCTTCAAGTGCAAAAGCCTTGGCAATCGTCTTTTGTGAAAATTCTCCCAGAATGGAAAATTTATCTTTTCCGACAACATCAACACCGATGGTTTTACAATGATTTTCAATAATGGGGTCGAGTTCTTCTATAACATAGACTTTGCTGACTTTTTGGGCAAAATCTTTAATGAGCTTTACGGGCAAAGGATTAACCATACCCAGTTTCAGAACAGGGACACTGTCGCCGAAAACTTCCTTGACATACTGATAAGAGGTCGAGGACGTAATAATACCAAATTCATTACTGCCATTCCCCTGTTCTACTTTGTTGAGCGGTGTTGTTTCGGCATATTCTGTCAGCTTTGCTGTTCTTTCCTCCACGAAAGGGTGACGGGCAATAGCGTTAGCAGGTGCCATAATGTATTTTCGGGGATTTTTGACATATTCTTTTGTTACTTCTGTTCTCTCACCCTGAGCTACAATACTCTGGGAATGAGCAACACGGGTACACATCTTGATGAATACGGGCGTATCGAACTTTTCTGAAATCTCATAGGCAACTTTGGCAAAGTCCAGAGCCTCCTGAGAATCAGACGGTTCCAACATAGGCACTTTTGACGCAATCGCATAATGACGGGAATCCTGTTCATTCTGCGAAGAGTGCATACCGGGGTCATCAGCCACACAGATTACCATTCCCGCATTGACACCCGTGTAAGACATCGTAAACAACGGGTCAGCCGACACATTCAGACCAACGTGTTTCATACAGCAAGCTGAACGCTTACCTCTCAATGATGCACCGAAAGCGGTTTCCATTGCCACTTTTTCATTGGGTGCCCACTCACAGTAGACATCATTGAATTTCGCAAATTCTTCTGTGATTTCCGTACTCGGCGTACCGGGATAACTGGATATCAGACTGCAACCTGCTTCATACAGACCTCTGGCAAGTGCAGAATTTCCTATCATGAGTTCTTTCATTTCATTACCACCTTTTATCTGTCAATACCCTTATCTTATTTTTACTGTTTTTATTTTACTGAAATTCAAAGTCAGGGTCAAGCATTTTTATATAAAATTACTATCCAAAAATTTGCTACGGCAAATTTTCCTGAAAAGTTTTGTCGAACTTTTTCAAAAGTTCGTGGGGGTCAAGGGGGCAACGCCCCCTGTAGGATTTTTAAGGGCAACGCCCTTAAAACGATTACTGATTACGCAAATCAACAATTCGTTTTGCCTTGCCCTGAAAACGTTCAATCGTTTTAGGAGCTACCAGTGTTACTTTTGCTCTCAATCCTAAAATAGATTTCATTTTTGCTTCTATAAAGGTTCTGAGGTCAGTCAACCGCTGATAATTCTCCAACAGTTCCACATTTTCCAGTTCCACTTTGATTTCCAGATTATCCTTGAAATGTTCACGGGTAACTACCAGCATATAGTGAGGAGCAATATCTTTAATATTAATCAGAATATTTTCAATCTGTGTCGGGAATACATTGACACCTTTGATAATCAGCATATCATCTGTTCTGCCCATGGTTTTTGCCATTCTGGCATGAGTTCTTCCACAAGAACAAGGTTCATAACTGATTTTGGTGATATCCTTTGTACGGTAACGCAATACAGGCATGCCACGTCTTGTCAACGTAGTGATAACCAGTTCCCCGACTTCATTTTCTCCGAGTCTTTGTCCTGTTTCCGTGTTGATAATTTCGGGTAAGAAATGGTCTTCGGCAAAATGCATACCGTTTCTTGCTTCACAGTCACCCGAAACACCCGGCCCACCTAATTCTGTCATACCGTAGTTGTCCGATACACGGATATCAAAATTGGATTCTATCTGTGAACGCATAGCCGGTGTACAAGGTTCAGAACCTAAAATCCCCAGTCTTAATGAATAAGCGGAAAGCGGATAACCTGATTCTTTTACCGCCTCCGAAAGATACAACGCATAGGACGGTGTAGCTACAAGCCCTGTAACCCCATAGTCACGTAACATCATCAGCTGTTTCTCGGTATTTCCTGACGAAGCGGGAATAACCGTTGCCCCGATATTTTCCAGACCGTAATGCAGACCTAAAGCACCTGTGAACAGTCCGTAACCGAAACTGATTTGTACCACGTCATCAGCAGTAACACCGCCTGCCATCGCCACACGGGATACACAGTCTGCCCAGATTTTAATATCTTCTTTGGTGTAGACACCGACAGTCGGCTTTCCCGTCGTACCCGAAGACGCATGAATACGGACAATATCTTTCATCGGAACAGCCATCAGTCCGAACGGATAATTGTCACGGAAGTCATCTTTTGTTGTGAACGGGATATACTGAATATCCGACAACTCCTTGATTTTTGAACCGTCACCCACACCACATTCTGTCAGACGCTTATTATATAATGGCACATTGTCATAACAGTATTTTACGGTAGCTTTCAGTCTTTCCAACTGCATTTCTTCAATCTGTTCTCTAGGTAACGTTTCAATTTCTTTCTGAAACATCATTTTTATCATTTCCTTTTCATGTAATATTGTAACACTCAGTTATTTTCATCGTCAGCCATTGCTTTTACAGCTGAAACCGTAACTTTTCTTTTATAGCAAGAAAAAATATTATCTGTTCTTTCTGTATCTTTAGCGGGTGAAATGACAGTAATGATGGGGGTTATCACAATCCCCAGAACCATTGCCAGCATACCTGCATTAATAGGTGACCTGAAATATTCCATAACCGCACTTTCAAATTTGACCCCTGTAAGGTTACAGACAAAAGACGCTACAGAAATACCTACACCCATAACAAAATTCACCCATACGGCAACCTTAGGGACTTTTTTCAGATATAAGCCGTACATAAACGGAGCAAGGAATGCTCCTGCCAATGCACCCCATGAAACACCCATCATCTGCGAAATAAACAATACAGGAGATTTTACCTGAATAATGGCAATTACCGCCGAAACTGTAATGAAAAAGATAATGAACACTCTCATTAATAATACTTTTTTCTTTTCGGAAAGGGATTGCTTAGTACAGAAAACGGGGTCAATAAAATCTATGGTGAGTACAGAACTTGATGTCAGAACCAGACTGGAAAGTGTACTCATTGAAGCCGACAGAACCAGAATAACGACGATACCAATAAGTACAGGAGAAAGTTGTTCCAACATAGCAGGAATTACCGAATCATAACCGCCTTCAGGTTTGATACCGTCCTCCCCCATTTTACCGAACAGTCTGCCGAATCCGCCAAGGAAATAACAGCCACCTGCCACTATCAAAGCGAATATCGTAGAAACGATTGTTCCTGTATTAATAGACTTTTCAGATTTTATGGCATAGAATTTCTGCACCATCTGCGGAAGTCCCCACGTTCCCAGTGAAGTAAGAAGAACGACACCGATTAAAGCCACGACATCAGGCCCGAAAAAAGAAGTATATGCTCCCTTGAATTCTGCTCCTGACGGTAAAATCACACTCTGCTGAGATAATAAAGCTATTGTTTCGTTGAATCCGCCGTTGACTTTCAGCACTGCCACAATAACGGCTATAATTCCGCCCAGCATGATAATTCCCTGAATAAAGTCATTGATAGCGGTTGCCATATATCCGCCAAGAACAACATAGACACCTGTCAGCAGTGCCATAGCAATAACACAATAAGTATACGGTATACCGAACGCCATTTCAAACAGTCGGGAAAGTCCGTTGTAGAGAGAAGCAGTGTACGGAATAAGAAAAATAAAGATAATAATTGACGCTGTGATTTTGAGTGCCTTGGAGTCGTAACGCTTAAAGAAAAAGTCAGGCATGGTTGCTGTATCGAGATGTTGTGTCATCACACGGGTACGTCTGCCCAGAATTCTCCATGCCATCAAAGACCCGACTAAGGCATTTCCCAGACCAATCCATGTGGAAGCCAGTCCGAAACGCCAGCCGAACTGTCCCGCATAGCCGACAAAAATTACCGCTGAAAAGTAAGACGTACCAAAAGCAAACGCTGTCAGCCACGGACCTACCGAACGGTTTCCCAGCACAAAGCCGTTGACATCTGTTGCCTGTTTCCGACAGTAGATACCGACACCTATCATTACCACAAAAAAGACAACAAGAAAGGTAATTTTGATAAACATATCCATTTTTGTATCTCCTCAAATCTGAAATATGGAAAAACCGAAAAAGCAGAATCGCTTTCTCAGTGAATCACCTGAACAAAAATAAAGAATCTATTTGAAAAATACTGACATAATATGTTATAATCAGTCTGTTTGAAAAAATCAACGGTAATTGAGGTAAGAAAAAATGGTCATTGATTTCCATACCCACGTCTATCCCGAAAAAATCGCAGAAAAGACAATTCATGCTCTTGTCAATTCTGCCAAAGATGTAAATGTCTACACTAAAGGTACACTTCAGGCTCTGTTAGAAAGCATGAAAACAGCAAAAATTGACAAATCCGTTATTCTGCCTGTTGCCACTCGTAAAGGACAGTTTGACACTATCAATCGCTATGCTCTGGAAATTAACCGGACGTATCCCAACCTTTTATCTTTCGGCGGAATTCACCCTGACGATGACAACATCACCGAAAAGCTGACATTTCTGAAAAACAACGGTTTCAAAGGTATCAAAATCCACCCTGACTATACGCAGACGTTCATTGATGATGAAAGATATCTGCATATCATCACCGAATGTGCAAAACTGGGACTGACAGTAGTTACTCATGCAGGCGTTGACCCTGCCTTTGATGTCGTACACTGTCCGCCTGAAAAAGCCCGTCAGGTACTCGACAAAGTTCAGCATATCACCAACGTAACAAGACCGTTTATGGTATTTGCCCACCTCGGCGGAATATACAGAAAAAAAGAAGTAGAAAAATATCTGTTGGGAAGTAACTGTTATATTGATATCAGCTGTTCATTTGCCTCACTGGGAAGTTTCTGCGACACAACAGACGAAGAAGTTGTAAGCGTCATCAGAAAACATGGTGCAGATAAAATCCTGTTTGCCACCGACAGTCCGTGGAACGACCAGAAAGCTTATCGGGAACATTTCTGTTCACTGCAAGGTCTTTCCGACAACGAAAAGAAACTTATCCTATCCAAAAATGCAGAAGCACTGCTTTTATCGTCATAAGTAACAAAAGTTTTGTTCAAAATTTGACATTCTATAAAACACCTGTATATTATAACGCTTTACGCCGTTAAAGTCAAGATAATCATTGGCAATATTGAAATTTCTGTTGTTTTCTTTGGCAAAAGGAAAACCCGTCAGATTTAATCTGACGGGTCTGTGGTCGAGATGACAGGACTTGAACCTGCGGCATCTACGTCCCTAACGTAGCACTCTACCAAACTGAGTTACATCTCGTAAACCG
>CACYBZ010000239.1 GCA_902772795.1 uncultured Ruminococcus sp.
CCACAAAAGTTTTGTCCACTTTTTCAAAAGTGGTGGGGTCAAGGGGCAAAGCCCCTTGGCAGGATTTTCAAGGGTGCAACCCTTGAAAAGTCAGGGGCTTTGCCCCTGAACCCCGCAGTTCATTGACAGGGAAAAAGATAGGAAAAAACGACTGTCTTTCCGAAAGGAAAGCAGTCGTTTTTCAAAAGAACGAACAAATTCGTTTTGCAAATTAACCCAGATAAACCTGTAATGCGTTGGGAACACCGGCACCACTGGGGTCACCGTCTGCCACTACTGTTATAAACATACCATCATCAAGGTCATCATAAGAAACATTAGAATCAACATAATCGAACTCATAAGTATTACCGTTAGCTGTTTCAATGACAACGGTGTTGTGTCCGAAACCTAATACAGTACCTGATATGGTGTAATTGCCGTTTTCATCTGCTTGCAGGTCGTCATCGCTGTAAGGAGCAACGGTAGTATCTTCTCCGGAAGCTTCTGTTGCGAAAGGATTGGTGATACTGGTAGCGCCAGCACTGGGAACGGGCAGAGAAGTAATTTCTGTACCTGTAGGAACAGTTACGGGCATCGTACCGGTAGCAATCTGAGTGTTAAAAGTCGCAGACTGAGCAGTCGGCAAAGTAGCAGGCTGAGTTGCAGTAGCTGACGGCTGTGTAACAGCAGGTTTTGTAGGCGATAACGTTGCTCTTGTAGGAGCTACAGTAGCGATAGGTGTAGCAGAAGGTTCTGTAGCACTGGAAGTATCTTTGGTGTCGTCTTTATGACAACCAGACATGAGCAGTGTGGTTGAGGCCAGTACAACCATACAAGCAGTTAATAAAGCCGTTTTTTTCATTGTTTATAATCCTCCATAATCTACATAATGAAACAGTCTATAACTGACAGATTACATGATACATTAATTTTTGGAAAATATCAAGAGTTATTTGCAAATTTTATATGTAAACAAAGTATAAACAGATATTTAACGGAATTTAACGGTATTTTGTATAATGATAACGAAAAAAGTCGATAGCAATTTGTCCATAAAAAATATTATCTATTTGTAAAAATATTTTTCCCGTGTTGACAAGTACATGAAGATTTAGTAAAATCATATTAAATGATGGAGGTGTTTTTATTATGAATACAAATCATAATGGCGGATTCAATCCGAACGATAATCGTGGCGGATTTCGTCCGAACCAGCAATATAATGACAGTCAGAATAATAACAACAATCAGAATAACAATAATAATTACGGGCAGAATCTTACAGACAGGATAGGGCAGATAACGGATTTTATCAATGACGTAGCCGACGGCAGACGTAACAGGACAAATCAACAGCAGAGTGAGAATTACTACAATGACCAGCCGTTGAACAATGTCTTTGCCGATGACCCTAACGAAGCTTTAGTAAAAAAAGCCTTTATGCTGGGTATAGTCAGTCTGGTGCTGTCTTTACTGGGAATTATTGTTTTCTGGTCGTCGCTTTTCCTGAACGATATCAAGGTATTGGGTGTTGTAATTTCTATGATTTTTACCGTAGGAGCTTTTGTATCAGGCATTATTACGATTACCACGACATCGAAGTACAACAAGCTTTGCCGAAATATGGAGCTTGTCAACAGTGTCAATAAGAAGAAGAACCAGAGGGCATTGGTACTGGCAATTCTTGGTGTTGTTTTTTCAGGACTTTCCATTGCGTCCTTTGTTGCGTGCGGAGGTTGTGCGGGTTGTCTGTCTGACGTGTATAGCAAGATGAAGATGTTGTTTTAGCAGAAAAAATTTCAGGTGGGCAATGTGTCTGGACACATTGCCCTTTTTTGGAAGAAAGCAGGAAAAATAATGTTTGGAACAGTAGGAAATACGGGTGTACCTGTTCCCGTTTACGGGATTATGACAGCATTGGGCATATTTGCCTGTTTTGTTATGCTGAAATTTACACACCGTACCAGAAAAATTAAGGAAACTATTGAATATGCTTATATGGGGTGCTGGTCGGCGGTGGGAGCATTTTTTCTGGCACACGTTTTCTTTACGATAGCACAATACCGAAAAGTAATTTATCTTTTCACACATGGGAATGAAGTCTTTTCGGACGGTAAACATATCATTATGGCTCTGAGTGATGCTTTCGGGGGAATGGTATTTTACGGGGGACTTGTCGGAGCGTGTGCAGGCGGATATTTTTATCTCAGACGCAACCACCTGGATATTTATGAATACAGTGATACGGTTGTTCCGTGTATACCGCTTTTTCATGCCTTCGGGAGGATAGGCTGTTTTCTGGCGGGTTGCTGTTACGGTATAGAAAGTCAGTTCGGATTTGTATATGAACATTCCCTGGTGGAAAGTGCCAACGGTGTAAGACGTTTTCCTGTTCAGCTACTGGAGTCAGGGGAAAATCTTGTTCTGTGTGTGGTATTGTGCCTGTTGCTGTACCGATGTCAGCATATGCCCCATGGTATGTTGTTGTGGGTTTACGGAATACTGTATCCGCCGTTGCGGTTTGTCAACGAATTTCTTCGGGGGGATAATCTGGAACGGGGTTATTTCGGCATATTTTCCACATCACAATGGATAAGTCTGATTTTGTTTGCGGTGTCGCTGTTCATGACAGGCAGAACGCTGAAAAGGCATTTTAGTTCTGTCAGTTGTCAGCAATGAATTTTCGGAGGTGCTTTTTTTGGAATTCGGCATATCAACAGCCTGCTTTTATCCTGAGGAGTTGCTCACGGTCATAGAAAATCTTGCACAGCACAGGATAAAGTGTACAGAAATTTTTGTCAACACATTCAGTGAATGTTATGAAACTACTGCTGAAAAAATCAGGAATATTACTCAGGCGAGCGGAATGACTGTCACATCAGTTCACCCGTTCACATCAGGTTATGAACACATTCTGTTGTTTTCCGACTATTGTCAGCGGTTTGAAGATTCGATAGAATTCTACAAGAATTATTTTCATTTTGCGAACAGTGTGGGGGCGAAGATTGTTGTCCTGCACGGTGACAAGCGTTTTGCCGACAGTGGTGGTATCCCTGACGAAGTTTATTTTGAACGCTATCACAGACTGTATTGTACGGCTCAGTCCATGGGAATAACGGTCGGACAGGAGAATGTCAACGCTTTCCGCAGTCAGAACCCTGCCTTTATCCGAAAAATGAGAAATTATCTTGGAAATGATGTCAGCTTTGTTTTTGACATCAAGCAGGCGGTGCGTGCGGGATATTCGCCCTATGAGATGTGCGAGGCAATGGGGGACAGAATAGTTCATATGCACATCAATGACAACAACGTTGTACAGGACTGTATGTTGCCGGGACGGGGAACAATGGACTATGACAGACTTCTGCACCAGATGAAACAGCAGAATTTTCAGGGAAGAGCGGTTATTGAAGTCTATCACCGTCATTTTCAGAACATCAGCGAAATTGTGCAGTCGTGCCGTTGTCTTGAAAGGGATTTCGGGAATTTATGATACGGAAATTTAAAAATATCATTGAAATATGAGGCGAATTATGTTATAATTGACTACAATATAAGTTTTTAAGGAGAATTTTTTTATGAAATGTCCTTATTGTGGATATCAAGACAGCAAAGTCATTGATTCCCGTTCAGCGGACGATGATGAAAAGATACGTCGCAGACGGGAATGTATACAATGCAGGAAACGCTTTACGACTTATGAAGCGGTAGAATATATTCCGCTTATGGTCATCAAGCGGGATAATTCGAGGGAAGCATTCAGCAGAGAAAAACTCTGTTCAGGAATTTTGCGTGCCTGCGAAAAAAGACCTGTTCCCATGCAGTCTATTGAAGAAATGGTAAACCGTATTGAACGGAAAATTCAGAATTCTTTTGACAGGGAAGTCACCTCTGACATCATCGGCGAATATGCTATGGAAGAACTGAAAAAAACAGATGAAGTGGCTTATGTGCGTTTTGCCTCTGTTTACCGACAGTTCAAGGACATCAATACGTTTATGGACGAACTGAACAAGTTGTTGCATTCCGACTGATTGTGTTTCGGGGGATTGTCAGCATAAAACTGTACAGGGAAGGAAGAAAATAGTTGGATATCGTCTTGATTTTGTTGCTGTTGGTATTGGGAATTTTCTGTTATGTGGTATTCCGCTACAGAAAAAACACGCTTGAGGAGCAAAGTGATACAGGTACATCTGTATCCATGTCACCTGTTCCGCAGTATGATATGGCTGTTTTGAAAGAAAATTATTACCGTCTGAGAAATCAGATAGCCATACCGTCAGATTGCATGAAAGCCGATGTGGAAACAACGGTATTTGGTCTGCCCTGTAAAACCAATATGTCAGGGCAATATTTTCTGTATGGTTTTTATTGCTGGGTTGCCGAAGATACATTGTATATTTTCCCGACAGAAGACCACCTGAAAGAAAATTATATTACTTACAGTACGCTGTTGTATGAAAAAGAAGGTGTTGTTTTAAACAGCAATGACATACCTTTTTATCAGATAAAGAAGTCAGAGATAGTTTATTACAAAGTTGTGGGGGAATATAAATCGCTGACGCAGGTCAATTCAAATGACGTAGGGCAGTATGAAAGAGATGCGATTATTGGTCGGATTATTGCCGAAAGCACATGTACGTTTATCGATACCGTTGACGAAAAGGGCAAATCTTATACCCGAACCATACGGAAAGATGAACGGCGGGTAGAGTTGTCGTATCATGACACACAGTCCCGTTGTATTGTACTGGGGTTCGGGACATATCTCCTTTTGAAAAAGAATTTTCCTGATAAAGAGTATGACCTTGTTGTTCAGAAAAATCCGGGTCTGAGGAAAGACAGTCAGGAAGGAACCATGCAAGGGGAAAACCATAAAGTTTCGCTGAAAAAATGATAAATTCAGGTGAGGGTGTCAATCCGACAAACAAGGAGAAAAATGCTGAAAATCATATAGGAAGAATACGTCTGAGCAGAGGGAATAATTTTTTCTGACGTTCGTTTTGATTACTTGATTTTTGACTTTTCACGCAGAAAAATTGTCTGACCTGTAAATATAAATAAAAATTGACATTAATTCTTACAGGTGGTATAGTATATAAGGGCTTGTAGGATTACAATGCCGACAATAAATTTTTTGAGAGTATTTATGTTTAGGAGGACTTTTTATGAAAAAGTATAAGGTTGGTATCATCGGTGCGACAGGTATGGTCGGACAAAGATTTTCCCTTTTGCTGGAGAATCACCCGTGGTTTGAAGTTGTGGTGCTGGCAGCGAGCAAACGTTCCGCAGGCAAGACCTACAAAGAGGCAGTCGGTCATAAATGGGCAATGACATCTCCTATACCTGAAAAGTTCGCCGACATGGTGGTTATGGACGCAAGCGAGGTAGAAAGCGTAGCAAGTCAGGTAGATTTTGTTTTTTGTGCGGTCGATATGAAGAAAGACGAAATCAGAGCGTTGGAAGAAGCCTATGCAAAGGCAGAATGTCCTGTTATGTCCAACAACAGTGCCAACAGACACACCCCTGATGTACCCATGATTATTCCTGAAATCAACGCTGACCACGCAAAAATCATTCCTGCACAGAGAAAGCGTCTTGGTACGAAAAAAGGCTTTATTGCCGTAAAGTCGAACTGTTCTTTGCAGAGCTATGTTCCTGCGGTTCACCCGTTGATGGACTTAGGCGTAAAGAAAGTACTGGCTTGTACGTATCAGGCTATTTCGGGAGCAGGAAAAACATTCAAGTCCTGGCCTGAGATGATAGACAATGTTATTCCGTATATCGGCGGTGAGGAAGAAAAGTCGGAGAAAGAGCCGTTGAAAATCTGGGGACACATTGAAGGTGATGTGATTGTCGATACACAGGTACCCTCCATTACAGCACAGTGTATCCGGGTTCCTGTAAGTGACGGTCATACCGCAGCGGTATTTGTCGAACTGGAAAAGAAAGTTTCCATGGACGAAATCATTTCCCGATGGGAAAACTATAAGGGCAGAGCACAGGAACTCAATCTTCCCTCAGCACCCAAACAGTTCTTACACTATTTCACCGAGCCTGACAGACCGCAGATTAACAGTGAAAGAAATCTGGAAAACGGTATGGCAGTTTCCATAGGCAGACTGAGAGAAGATACACAATATACTATCAAATTCGTATGTATGTCACATAACACGCTGAGAGGTGCGGCAGGCGGAGCTGTTCTTATGGCGGAACTGCTTTGTGCCGAGGGTTATCTTGACGACTGATAAAAGAAAGTTGACACGGGGAGGTCATTCATTATGAAGAAGCCTGTTTTTACAGGAAGTTGTGTCGCTATCGTTACACCGATGAACTATGACGGCACTGTCAATTATGACGAATACGGCAGATTGATTGAATTTCAGATAGAGAACGGTACAGACGCTATTGTCACCTGTGGAACGACGGGAGAATCCGCCGTTATGAACCACAAGGAACATTGTGAAGTTATCGAATACACCGTCAAGAAAGTTGACGGCAGAATTCCTGTCATTGCGGGTACAGGCAGTAACGACACCGCCTATGCCGTCGAACTGACACAGGAAGCCAAAAATCTGGGTGCGGACGCTGTACTGTCCGTCACTCCTTATTACAACAAAACGTCACAGAGCGGACTTGTCCAGCATTTCAACACGATTGCCAATGCGGTAGATATTCCCATGATTCTGTACAATGTTCCCAGCAGAACAGGTTGCTGTATCAAACCCGAAACCTATGCCGAACTGTGTAAGAATCCGAACATTGTGGCAGTCAAAGAGGCAAGCGACAAAATCGGCAGTGTTGCCGAAACGCTGGCATTGTGCGGGGACAATCTCGACCTGTATACAGGTTGTGATGATATGACTGTTCCTGTCATGTCGTTGGGGGGAAAAGGTGTCATTTCCGTATTTGCCAACGTGTGTCCGAAAGAAATGCACGAAATCACACAGTATTGTCTTGACGGCAATTTTGCTGAGGGGGCAAAGATGCACCTGCATTATCTGGAACTGATGAACGCATTGTTCTGTGATGTCAACCCTATTCCCGTCAAGGAAGCCATGAACATGATGGGGTATGACTGCGGAAGATGTCGTTTGCCGTTGGTTTCCCTTACCGAAAAGAATTATCAGTATCTCAAATCCGTAATGGAAAAGTACGGACTGGTAAAATAAAATTCCGAGGAACAGGAAGTTGAAAATATGACAGATATCATTTTAAGCGGTTGTTGCGGAAAAATGGGAAGAGTTATTGTCAATGAAGTAGCCAAAAGAAATGACTGTCAGATTGTGGCAGGCGTGGATATTTTTGCCGATAACCGTTATCCGTTTCCCGTATATGACGATTTCAGCAAGGTGACAGAAAAAGCCGATGTCATTATTGATTTTTCCAACCCTGCTGTTCTGCAAGCCATGCTGGCATATGCCGTTGACACGAAAACGCCGTGTGTCATATGTACGACAGGCTATTCTGCGGAACAAGTAGAGGATATCAGAAAGGCATCGCAACAGACAGCCATATTCTATTCCCGAAATATGTCATTAGGCATTAATCTGCTGATTGAACTTTCCAGACAGGCAGAAAAAGTGTTGGGAACAGCATTTGACGTGGAGATTGTGGAGAAACACCACAATCAGAAAGTTGACGCTCCCAGCGGAACAGCGTTGATGATTGCGGACGCTATTGCCCAGACCATGGAAAACGAACCGCAGTATGTCTATGACAGACACGCATATCGCAGGAAAAGGGAACAGAAAGAAATCGGTATTCATGCTGTCCGTGGCGGAACTATCGTAGGGGAGCACGAAGTCATTTTTGCAGGGCACGACGAAGTATTGACGATTACACACCAGGCACAGTCGAAAGAAGTGTTTGCGGTAGGGTCGATTAATGCAGGAATTTATCTTGACGGCAAAGCCTGCGGAATGTATGATATGTCCGATATGTTGCAGGAAAAATAATCAGACCTTGAGAACAATGGTACAATAAAGCAGGAGGCTGAACCATGAGTGCTAAAATAACAGTGGAAAGTGATGTTACGCTGGTTACACTGCACAATGCCCCGTCAGACATGAAATTTATTGCCACAGTATTTGAAGATATTGCGAATCTGAATATTGATGTGGATATGATTTCGCTGTCACCGGTGCAGGGAACGACCACAAGTATTTCTTTCACGATACAGGACGATGACCTGATGACGCTTCTGGGTTACACATCGAAGCTGAAGAGCAGGAATATCAAGCCCATAGTGAGCAGTGGTAATTCTGTCATCAATATTTACGATGAGCATATGGAGAACACTCCGGGTGTGGCAGGAAAAATTTTCAGAGCGATTGCCGATTCCAGTGCTGATATACGAATCATCACCACATCACAGGTACAGGTATCCGTTTTGGTTACGGACGCAGTTTTTGAACAGGCATACAGTGCATTAAGTGTTTGTCTGGATTCATAATAAAATAGTATTGTTATGAAGAAAGGGTGTTGTCTGACCGAAAGGAAAAGATAACACCTTTTTGCGATTTTTCTTTGGCAAGTATTGTTTTGTGAGGGGCTTTGCCCCTCAACCCCATCAGGGACTCCGCCCCCGAACCCCTGTGAGGGGCTTTGCCCCTCAACCCCATCAGGG
>CACYBZ010000240.1 GCA_902772795.1 uncultured Ruminococcus sp.
AAAACTTCCCTCGTCCAATTCAATACTTACATTACCGATGGTTATGTAGTTGTCCTTGACCTCGACCTCGGTAAAATATGCCATGGTAATTCCTATCACAAGAAGTACAACACCCGATATAGCGGCAATCACCACAAGCAGTCTGCGTTTGTTCATGTGCTTCCTGCCTCCCCTTCAACAATTGTCCAGATAGAGGAAATATCACTTGCTGAATACCCCGGAATATCCGTCTGTATTCCCAACGCCTCAACACGCACATTGTGACTCTTCTCAGAAGCGAACTGTTCATTGAAATTCCAAAGACGGAGCTTATCAAATAAAGGTTCGGTTATCTCATTCTTTTTCAACGGTGTAAGCGAATCCCCCTCAGCATAAGCATAAACATAGACAAACTGCTGTTCTTCAGCATTAAAATAGGTATAATTGTTGCCACTGCTGTCGATAAGCTTCCAGTGGTCGTGAACTTTCTGTTTCGGCGAAAATTCCGTATCCGACAAATATGTTTCGGGAGTTGTTCCCGCACTTATCATAAACTTATACATCGGAACATTTGTCAATGCGGAGTGCATGGGCGTTCCGTCATCGTTATCTACCATCTGTGTATCGCAGGGAACTGTCACCCGCAGAAAAACATAACCGTCTGTTCGCTCTTTATTGGTAATCTGCGGGTTTTTATCGATTTCCTGACCGGGGATAACCTCTTTTGCCTTTTCAGCGTCCCATTTTGTTTCGGTAAGCGAAATATCAAAACGTGTTCCGATAAATTTATTTGTGGTATTGTCGGTCGAATTAAACAAAGCCATTGTGGAGCTGATCACAATCAAAACCGTTACTGAGGTAATAACAGCCAGAGATTCAAAATGCTTTTTCTGCAGCTTTCCTGCCATTGTGATCAGCTCCTTTCTCTATGATTTGTTTTTCAGACGTGCAGTAACAATAATTTCCGTACCGTCAGGGGCGTTCCTTATCACCTCAAGCAGTTCCGCACTGTTCAACATACCTGTATGTTCAGAACCGTCATTATAGGTGTATGACCATTTATCAAATTCCACCTGACTGCTGAAATCGTTGTCGATATACAGTGTCGGGAATGCTGTCTGGTCGGTCTTGCCTGTCGAAATACCGTTATGAAGTATCTTTCTGACAGTCTGCGTTGCTGATGCACCCGAAGTTGTTTCTTCCATGATAAACTGTAATGTATAGACACCGTTTTTCTCACCGCTGTCTTCAAAATATGATCTGTTCTGCACATCGTTTCGGAAAACAACGGTTTTTTCGGTCTTGCTGAACAGCGAATCAGGTGAGAAACGAAGTTCAAACTCATCTGTAAATGTACCTTTATATACTGCATTGAGCTTGTATATACTGCCTGAAACATCTTCTTTGCGTCCTGTCACGGTAATGGAAGAACCGTTATCTGTGACGCTTATATCCGTTTCTGTACTGCTGATCGCCAGATCGCTGAGATTTGACCCGTTAATTGCTGCCGAAGAACCATCGCCTTTGATTACCACGGGAGAAAGCTCTGATTTTGAAACAGTCACACTGTACAGATGATTGCCGACATCGGTATCCAGTGTCAGTCCGTATTTGTCTTCCACCTTAATCGCCTTGCAACCGTTGAAACGATTGTTGACATTGTCGGCATGACTGAGTTTTTCATAATTTGTCAGTTCGTTAAAGAAAGTAATCACGGCAACTCCGTTTGGTTTGACACGAAGCGAAGCGGTGTAATCTGTATTGCTGACTGCGGTTACCAGTCCCCCTGAACCTTCACCAGGTGTAGTAACAGATGTATCCGCCGCAGAATATCTTGCCACACGAACCTCGGTAACTGTATATGCACCCGGTTCTATGTCAAATGTTCCTGTTTCGTCCGCATAACCTCCGCCGACAATGGCGGTTGTGGGGGAAATTACCTTTGTCAGCGTGCGTTGATTTGCTGTATCAATAACGACAAATGTATCATTGGCAAAGTCATACCGCTCTGTCTGTCGGATTTTAAAGATGAATATGGGTTTGCCCCATGCCTCTTCGTTGTAACGGTCAATTTGCTTGACGATATTCAGCTGTGCAGCAGCGGACTCGTTTTTCATAACCAGTTCCTGGGGTGTATCGCCACAGTTGTTTCTGCCTACGGAGAACAAAACTTTTCTCTCATGCTCTGCGGGAAGACGGAAACCTGTCGGGGCAACGGTTTCTTTCAGATAGAAGTCACCCCAATCGATACCTTCAATATGAAGCTTACCGTCTGTACCTGTTACCACTTCGGTGACACTCGGCGAATAATTGTAGCCTGCCGCTGTAA
>CACYBZ010000241.1 GCA_902772795.1 uncultured Ruminococcus sp.
CCGAAAAAGTTACCGCTTGTGTCTGTCATACAAAATATAACGCTGAAATTATTTGATAACTCTTACACGGATAACACCGTCAACACTTTTAATGCTGTCAGTAAAGTCAGCACTTGCCCCTGTTACGTCAATGATAGTATAAGAATAATCTTTTCTGGATTTATTTTCCATATTTTCTACGTTCGCACCCTGTCCGCTGACAAAAGAAAGAATACTCTTGAGTACGGACGGAACATTCTTATGCAATACACAATAACGCACTTCTCCGCTTCTTGCCATTTTGATAGCGGGGAAATTCACGGAATTTGTGATATTACCGTTTTCAAGATAGTCCTTGATTTCAGAAACTGCCATTTTTGCACAATTATCTTCACTTTCAGGAGTTGATGCACCAAGGTGAGGCATAACCGTTACACCGTCAACACCAAGTAAATCGTCTGTAGCAAAGTCGGTAACATAAGAGGCTACTTTTCCGCTCTCAATTCCTGCAAGCACGTCAGCAGAGTTGCACAAATCTGCACGGGAATAATTCAGAATTCTTACACCATCTTTCATCTTTGCGATGTTCTCTGCACAGATGATATTTCTGGTATCAGGAGTAAGCGGTACATGAATGGTGATATAATCGCTGTTGGCAAAAATGTCATCAAGATTTGTTACATGGGTGATATGTCTGGAGAGCTGTAATGCACCGTCAACGGAAAGGAACGGGTCATAACCGATAACGTCCATACCCAGAGCAATAGCAGAATTGGCTACCAACGCACCGATAGCACCAAGTCCGATAACACCGAGTGTCTTGCCCTTGATTTCAGGGCCTGCAAATTTACTCTTGCCCTTTTCTACCATTTTGCCGACAGCGTCACCGTTGCCTTTGAGGGTTTTTGCCCACTCAATGCCTGCGGTAATCTTTCGGGAACCGAGGAGCAATCCTGCCAGTACAAGTTCTTTAACAGCGTTGGCATTAGCACCGGGTGTATTAAAGACAACAATTCCCTGTTCACTGCATTTGTCAATCGGAATGTTGTTTACACCTGCTCCTGCTCTGGCAATGGCAAGCAGGGATTCAGGCATTTCCATTTCGTGCATAGATGCACTTCTTACCAGTATTGCCTGCGGATTCTCCACATTGTCACCGCAAGTATAGTTGTCACCCAGTTTGCTCAGTCCTACTGCGGAAATCTTGTTTAATGTTTTTACATTGTACATTGTCATTCAGCCTTTCTTCTATCAGTTTACGGAAAAACAGATGTTTATCAGCCGTTATTCTTCTCAAATTCAGCCATAAAGTCAACCAGTGCCTTGACACCTTCATAAGGCATAGCGTTGTAAATGGACGCTCTCATACCGCCGACTGTACGATGTCCCTTGATGTTGACAAAGCCTTTTGCTGTTGCTTCTTTGACAAATTTAGCGTCAAGTTCGTCATTGCCTGTGACAAAAGGAACATTCATCAGTGAACGGTCTTCAGGAACAACGGTACCTTTGAACATCTTGGAATTATCAAGGAAATTATACAGCAAATCTGCTTTCTTCTTATTGAGTTCGTACATCTTATCCAGACCGCCGATTTCGTTCTTAATCCACTCAAGAACCAGTTTTGCCATATAGATGGTGTAACAAGGCGGTGTATTGTACATAGAACCGTTTTCAGCATGAATTTTCCAGTCAAGCATAGTAGGTGTGATGTCCATAGCATTGCCTATCAGATCTTCACGGACGATAACAACAGTCAGACCTGCGGGTGCCATATTTTTCTGTGCTCCTGCATAGAGTACGCCGAATTTGGTAACATCTATCGGTCTTGACAGAATACAGGAAGAAATATCGGCTACCAACGGAACATCGCCTGTTTCAGGAATTTCGTTGTATACAGTACCGTAGATAGTATTGTTCATACAAATGTAGAAATAATCTGCATCTTTGGAAAATGTTGACGGGTCAAGCTTGGGAATATAGGAAAATGTCTTGTCAGCCGAAGATGCAACAACATTGACTTCACCATATTTTTTTGCTTCAGCACAAGCCTTCTTTGCCCACTGTCCTGTAATGACATAGTCAGCCTTTTTATTCTTTGTCATGAGGTTCATGGGAATTGCGGCAAACTGTGTTGATGCTCCGCCCTGTAAAAACAATACCTTGTAGTTATCAGGAATGTTCATAACTTCTCTTAAAAGACTTTCTGCTCCCTGAATAATCGTACCGTAAATCTTGGAACGGTGTGACATTTCCATTACGGACTGACCACTACCTTCATAGTCAAGCATTTCCTCTGCTGCTTTTTTAAGTACGGATTCGGGCAACATTGACGGACCTGCTGAGAAATTGTAAACTCTGCTCATTGTAATACATATCCTTTCTGAAATCGAAAATTCATCAAAAAGACGTTACTTTAACAACAAATGACCATTATTAAGATAACGTAATATATTAATTATAAACTTATAATTTTTTTTAGTCAACAATATTTTCAATATTTATTCCTGTTACGGTAAAATAAATCTTTTATTTATCCTGAAATTGACAGGTATACTGAAAAAACGATACTTTAACAACAAAGGTTATCTTGAATTTGTAACACCTTTGAAAAAGTTCACTACCTTTGACGGCAAATCCAAATCATACCAAAGACTCTTGATTTCCAGAAGATTGGTATATCCCCATAAGTCCTGATAGAAAATCAAGGTGAAAATAATGACACCCATCAATACATAGAAAATGAAACTTTCTACCGGCCCTCCCGTTTTGGTGAACGAGGGAAATATGGGAAAACGAATACTTTTACGGTTCGGATAAAACAACTTTACGCCCTGAGGGTTAAGCATATCCAGAAAAATATGGGTAAATACGCCTATGCCTATGTAGGGAGAAATAATATGTGCTGCCAGAAGAAATAACAGACTATGCGTAAGATGACGGTGTTTCAGTCGTCGGCTGACAGGCTTGATATGTTTTCCCAGCATTGACCCCGAATGGTCGATATCGGGCAATAACGATCCTGCTACAACCAAAACCAGTTGCGGTAAATTTGTTCCTATCAGTAAAGCGGTAGCTGCACCTGCCGCTGCATGAGTTTTTCCTGTCAAAATAAACCACTCTCTTTCTGTAATTTGCACAACACATTATATCATATTTTGTTTATTTGACCAGATTTATTGATTTTTAGTCACGTTTATTTCTGCAGGGGCTCCGCCCCCGCACCCCTGTCAGGGGCGTTGCCCCTGAACCCCACAAGCCTTTAAAAAGGCTTGACCGAAACTTCAGGCAAAATTTGCTGTCGCAAATTTTGAGGAATGTACGAAAAAACAAGCGACAGCAAATAAATGATTAAAGGAATTATTTAAAGTAAGCGACACCGCTTTCAAAAATTTTCTGGTCTTTCTCAAAAGGAACATTTGCGTAAAGGTGATTACCTTTTCTTTCGGAATGACCCATTTTACCGAATACTCTGCCGTCAGGGCTGGTAATACCCTCTATGGCACATACGGAACCGTTGATATTGAAAGCTATATCGGAAGACGGTTTACCGTTGAGGTCGACATACTGTGTGGCAACCTGTCCGTTGGCAATGAGAGTTTTCAGGGTATCGTCATCAGCCATGAAACGTCCTTCACCGTGCGATACGGGAACAGCAAAGACATCGCCTGCACTGACCTGCGACAACCACGGTGATTTTACCGAAGTCACACGGGTATATGCCATATGGGAAATATGTCTGCCGATGGTGTTGAAAGTAAGTGTCGGAGCATTTTCCTTGATGTCGGTGATTTTACCGTAAGGCACAAGTCCCAGCTTGATGAGTGCCTGGAAACCGTTACAGATACCCAGAATCAGACCGTCACGTTTTTCCAGCAAATCTGTCACTGCCTGACAGATAACGGGATTTCTGAACGTGGTAGCAATGAACTTTCCTGAACCGTCAGGTTCGTCACCGCCACTGAATCCTCCCGGTATCATGATAATCTGTGACTGCGTTATCATTTTTTCCATCTGTCTGATAGTTTCTTCGATGTCGTTCGGGGTAAGGTTCTTGACAATCATAATCTGCGGGTCTGCCCCTGCTTTTGCAAATGCTCTTGCCGTATCGACTTCGCAGTTTGTACCGGGGAATACAGGGATAAATACTTTCGGTTTAGCCACCTTAATCACAGGTGATAACTGACTGTACTCTTTGGTAAGCGGAATATCATACTGTACTTCGGGACATTCAGCTTTTGTCGCAAAGACTTTTTCCAGTTTTCCTGTCCATTTTTCAATAAGTTCGTCAAGCGGTAATTTTCCGCATCTGATATCGATAAATGTATCGTCTGTTGTTCTGCCCAGCGGATAAGCCAGTACACTGTTGTCAAGTTCCGCACCGTCAGCCAGTTCAATAACAAGTGAACCACTCTGCGGAGCGAAAAGTTCTTCTGCGGTAAGTTCATGGTCAAAAACAAAACCTGTCTTGTTACCAAAACACATTCTGGCAACCGTTGCAGACGCACCGCCCTCTCTGACAACCGATGCAGACAGAATTTTTCCCTGCTGTGCCAGTTCATAGACAGCGGTATACATCTTTTTCAGAGCTTCCCAGACGGGAACCTGTGTGGACTTGTCAACAGGAACGGGAACATAGATGACATGAGAATCTGCTTTCTTGAATTCTGCCGAAATCGTTTTTGACGCTTTTGTCATGGCAACAGCGAAACTTACCAATGTCGGAGGAACGTCAAGATGTTCAAACGACCCTGACATACTGTCTTTACCGCCTATGGACGGAATTCCCATATGAATCTGTGCTGTCATTGCTCCCAGTAGTGCTGAGGCAGGTTTACCCCATCTTTCAGGTTTATCATAGAGTCTTTCAAAATATTCCTGGAAAGTCAGTCTTGAAGTCAGCGGATTTGCTCCCAGTGCTGACAGTTTGGACAAGGATTCCACTACCGCAAACGCTGAACCGTGGAACGGTGACCATCTTGACACACCCGGAATAAATCCGAAACTCATCGCCGTAGCATCATCTGTTTCTCCCTTTTCCAGCGGAATTTTGGCGACCATACCGTCCTGCGGGGTAAGCTGATAACTTCCGCCGAACGGCATAATAACGGTGGACGCACCAATACTTGCGTCAAATCTTTCACCCAGACCGATTTGTGAACAGACTTCCAGACGGGAAAGATTTTCCTTGAACGCTTCTGCCTTTGTCATACCGTCAAGAACTTCAGGCACCTGATTACGGTAATTTTCTTCAGGATTGGGGGCAGTAATATAGGCTTGTGATACCTGTGTAACACCGTTGGTGTTCAGAAATGCCCTGCTTAAATTGACGATAGTATCACCACGCCATGTCATTACCAGACGGGGATTTTCGGTAACAACGGCTACTGCTGTCGCTTCAAGATTTTCGGTGTGGGCATATTCGATGAATTTATCTACATCTTTCGGGTCAAGAACCACTGCCATTCTTTCCTGTGATTCCGAAATAGCCAGTTCTGTACCGTCAAGACCGTCATATTTTTTAGTAACTTTGTCAAGGTTGACAGAAAGACCGTCAGCCAGTTCACCTATGGCAACGCATACACCGCCTGCTCCGAAATCGTTACAACGCTTAATCATGGTCGAAACGGCTTTGTTTCTGAACAGACGCTGAATTTTTCTTTCAGTAGGCGGATTACCTTTCTGTACTTCTGCTCCGCAGGTTTCAATGGACTGTTCGGTATGTGCCTTTGATGAACCTGTTGCTCCTCCGCAACCGTCACGCCCTGTACGTCCGCCAAGAAGAACAATGATATCATCAGGCTGAGGAACTTCACGCACAACATTTTCTTTAGGTGATGCACCGATAACCGCACCGATTTCCAGACGTTTTGCGACATAGCCACTGTCATAGAGTTCTGTTACCTGTCCCGTTGCCAGACCTATCTGATTACCATAGGAACTGTAACCTGCTGCTGCACCCGTGGTAATTTTTCGGGACGGAAGTTTTCCGTGCATAGTATCTTTGAAAGGAATAGTAGGGTCACCGCTGCCTGTGACACGCATTGCCTGATAGACATAGGAACGTCCTGACAACGGGTCACGGATAGCACCGCCCAGACAGGTTGCTGCACCGCCGAAAGGTTCAATTTCTGTGGGGTGGTTGTGGGTTTCGTTCTTGAATTGCACCAACCATTGTTCTGTTATGCCGTCTATCGTTACAGGAACTTCTATGGAACAGGCATTGATTTCGTCACTGACATCTAAATCGGGAATCAATCCTCTTTTTCTCAGCAACTTCATTCCTGCCAGTGCCATATCCATCAGGGAAACATCTCTGTCTGTATTTTCACCGTAAATTTCCGTTCTGGCATTGTAATATTCCTGCAAAGCCTGCTCAATGATTTCGGTAAGCTGTCCTTTTTCAATTTCAATTTTTTCCAGCCTTGTCAGGAATGTGGTATGACGGCAATGGTCTGACCAGTAAGTATCAATTACCCGCAATTCTGTAACACTCGGATTTCTTTTTTCCTCGTCCCTGAAATAATCACGACAGAATTTCAAATCGCTGAGTGTCATAGCAAAACCCATGGAACTGTAGTACTCTGCCATTTCCTCATCACTGAAAGTAATGAAATTTTCTACCTCCGCTACTTTTTCGGGAACGGTAACAGGCATTTCCAGTGTTTCAGGTTTTTCCATGGAAGCCAGACGGGATTCAACAGGGTTTATCATGTAGTGCTGGATTTTGGTAAAATCTTCGTCTGTAATCTCACCCTTTACCGCAACGACCTTGGCACTGACAACAGCAGGATATTCACCTTGTGTCAGCAACTGAATACACTGTGACGCACTGTCGGCTCTCTGGTCATACTGTCCGGGAAGATATTCCATCGCAAAGACTTTCCAGCCGTCCTCCAGCGTGAATATTTCATTATACACGTTATCCTGATTCGGCTCAGAGAATACAGCTGTCTGTGCTTTGGCAAATTCTTCTGCGGTGAGTCCTGATACATCATATCTGTTAAGAAGTCTGAGGTCGGTGAGTGCTTTCAGTCCTAAATTGTGTCTTAAATCCCATAGAATCTGTTTAGCCTCAACATCAAAGCCCTTTTTCTTTTCGACAAATATTCTTGTTACTTGTGACATTGTTTAAACCATTCCTTTCAATAGGTAATTGATTGTACATTTTATTCTATCATAAATCATTTCGTTTTACAATATTCTTGAAAATTTGCTGTCGCAAATTTTCATGGAATTTGTGTAGTTTAAGGGCTTCGCCCTTAAAAATCCCACCAACTTTTTGAAAAAAGTCGGACAAAAACTTTTGTGGCTCACTTCGTTCGGATTTTTC
>CACYBZ010000242.1 GCA_902772795.1 uncultured Ruminococcus sp.
GAGAATCTGAAAACAACCAGTTCTTTCGACCGACAACAAATGGACGGATAGCGTTTTCTGCCCGGTTGTTGCTGATTTCAATTCAGGAGCCGGCAATAAAACTGTACAGATAACGCTTTTCATTTAAAGCGTATTGTACAGCTTTGGCAAGCTTACTGCCACCTGCCGAATTGACAGTTGCCAGCTATTTGAAAAATTCATCAAACAGAGGGCTGACTTCTTCTGTACGTCTGCCATACCTTTCTTCAGGAGACAGATGTTGACGATTTACTGTCGTTGATAATTCGTCCGTCAGAAATTTCAATTTGCCTGTTGCACTTTTCGGCAATGGATAAATCATGTGTGATAATGACGATAGTTTTTCCTGACTGGTTCAGTTTCTGGAAAAGAGCAATAATCTCAGCAGAAGTTTTGCTGTCTAAAGCACCCGTAGGTTCATCGGCAAGAATAAAGGACGGATTGTTGACGATAGCTCTGGCAATAGCAATACGCTGTTTCTGTCCGCCTGAAAGATTTTTAATCGGGGTATGAAGATACTCTTCCATACCAACAGCCCGTATGGCTTTCATTGCCATTTCTTTAGCCTGTTTTGATTTGATTTTTGAAAAATACAGCGGTGTCATGACATTCTGCAATACGGAATAGGCTTCAATCAGGGCAAAATCCTGCATGACAATACCTATTTTCTTATTTCGGATAGCGGACAGTTTTTTATCGGAAAGTCCTGAAACATTTTCATCATCGATAAAATAAGTACCTTTTTCGAAAGTATCGATACAGCCCATAATATGAAGCAAGGTACTTTTTCCGGCTCCCGAACGCCCGATAATTGCTGTCAGTTCCCCGTCTTCAATCGTGAGAGAAACATTATGCAAAGCCTGAAAAGCATTGGGTTTTTTGTTATTATATATCTTATCTATATGGGAAAGTTTAATCACAAAATATACCTCCTTAATTTTCGGTAAGAGCCTGTTTGGGACTGTATCTTGCCATCATAAGATAAGGCACGAATACCATTACTGCAATAAGCAGAGCAACAATCCCCAATATCACATAAAGATTATATTGATTGATAATCAGGATTTCGCTGAAATTCTTGCTGAAAGTTGCCAGAGTAAACAACGCAGTAAAAAGTATTCCTGAAGACAGCATAATAATCAGAGAATAGGAAAACAAAATTTTTTTCATATCAGCAAGGTTCATACCGCATAAATAATAGATGGAGTAAGTTTTCATATAGTCTGTGGAATTCAGCGTCATAACACATACCAGACAGACTATGGTCATCATAAATACCCCTAGCAACAACGGAAAAATTCTGGAAATCTGTTCATAAATATAGGTATAGGTTGCCTGATAAATCTCATCAAAGGACAACAGCCAACCGAATTTTTTCAGGTTTTGTACAGTCTGATTGTTTTCAGCATGAGAGTCAAGTGTCAGGAAACAGGAATAACTCATAGTCAGATTATCTTTATGTGTGGTAACCGCCTCATCTTCATAAGAAAAGTAAATCACCGAATAAAGACCGTTTTCAACAGAAGAATGAGTTTTAGGAAGAATTTCGTTCAGACTCAGACTTGTACCGCTGGTATCCGGGGCAAGCATATGACTATCGTCAGGCAATACACCCGTTACCAGAATATTCATGGAATCAAATGTTTCCGAATTATTACTGTTCAAAGCGATAGTAAAAGTATCTCCTGTATGATATTTTCCTTCCAGCACAACGGCATTGACATATCCGTCTTTATGCGGAGCATCTGTGAACCATTGTCCGTCAGACAGTGTACCGATATTCAGTTTTCGGGAGGTATCATCATCTGTGGCAATATAGATAACACCACCATCGTATCTTTCTGAAGTATTTTCAGAGGCGAAGGCAGACCCCGAATACATATAAGAAATGTCAGGCGGATTTCCGTTGGTAATCTGCGACATATATTCTTCAAAAGTCGGTATCTGAGTATGTACGCCTGTTTTTTCTTCTTCATCAAAAGCGGTTCTTTCTATATTATCCAGTGTATTGCACATATAATAGAAAGTTCGTTCCTTATCAAAATTACGCACAGTGTCAAACAATGACAGACGGTCATTGACGATTCCTACACAAAAATGTGCCATGAACAAGGACATTGCTATCAGAACAATCAACAGAATATTGGAAAACATTTTGCTTTTCCAAAGATGAAATCCTAGTTTAAACATCCGTCATCACCTCTTTATTCTTTGGTCAGCGTGGCATAAGAAATACGGGAAATTTTTTTCAATACAGGAACAAAGGAAATCATTTCCATTATCAGATAGATAAGATAAATCAGAATAAACTGCGTTGTTGAAATATCATACTGCTGTGTCGGGGTAACGGCGATAACTAACGGCATCATGACGGTCAGATGTAATAACAGTGCGATAAGATAAGAAAATAGAGAAATAATCACTACTTCTGCAATACATCGTTTTACCGTTTCGGCGAAACTGCAACCACAAACCCGCAGTATGGCAATTTCTCTGCATCGTTTGTTCATGATGTACGCATAGAGATAGGCAATATTCAGCAAGGCAATCACAACGATAATGCCAAAAACAGAAATATAGCTGATGGCAGAAGAATACGTTTTGGAAGAATAGGCAGGAGGTTTTTCTATGCCGATATCTCCGAAATTTTTGTACAAATCGTCTGTCAGATGGGAAGTTTCTGAAGTACTGAGGTCATATTTCATTATCAGACGAATCTGACGGATTTTGTCACTGTTTGTCAATGAAGCGTAGGGAATTACGGGATAACTTTCCACTGATGTGCCGATGACGGTGTATTCTTCACCATTGATTTTTGTTTGTGTACCGATAACATCGTTTTTTGCTGCATTATCATCCAGATTGAAAACAGAAAGAACCTGTTTTGCACCGCTTTCAAAATCTTTTTTGCTGAAATAGTTTCCGTTGACAATCATGATACCGTCATCACCTGTTGTGTATTGATATTCGCACAACACTGCTGAACCGTCATCATTTTCTGTTATTACAAAGAGGTTGCGGATTTTTTGTTCATACTCTCTGTAAAATACCGAAAGTTTGTTATTCATTTTACTGTTGTCAGACAAGGTGACAGTATAGGTGCGACACTCTGTCTGTGATTTTTTGTCTTCCCGTACAAGACTTACAGTATAGTTGAATACCGATAAGAAAGCTACAACAATCGTAATCTGAACCAATAAAAAGATAATAAAGATTTTTGTGTTGGTTCTGATATATAATAATAAATTTCTCAAAATCATGGTGTCAGGCACCGCCTTTCTGTTACTGTATCCACAGGAAAAACTATTCTGTTGAGCGGTCGGGATTATTTTATGAAATGCGTAATTAGGAAAAGCAATTTGTAGCTATGACAATGAAAAAGTTTTGTCCATTCCAGGGGAAGTAGTGGAGGCAAGGGGCAAAGCCCTTTAACGGATAAAACTTCAAACAAAATCTGCATATATAGATTTGTCAATCATTACCTTATGTTCAACCGCTCAGGTAAAAAAACTATTATTTTTAGTTAATTTATCATATAATTACCGCAGTGTCAAGATAAAATTTATACATATTTAAAAAAACGGATTGTGTATTATCACTATCAATAATGACATAAAAATCGGCAAAGGAAAAAACAATACTGTTTTACTCCTCTGCCGATAATTTATTCATCTGAAAATAAATAATGGAAATATCTCAGACACTCCGAAAAATTATATATTACAAAATAACCTGAAAGTATTACTTATTCGTAGTAGCTGTAGCGTACAGACTGAAGATCCAAACTTGTATTGGTAGCTCTGTCGATAACATTACCATACCCATTGACCTGAACGTAGCCCTTGTACTGCATATAAGAACTGCCTTTTTTAATCTTACCAGGTACATCCTGATGGTAAGTCGGTGCATCTTTTGTACCAAAGCCTGTGTCCGTCTTTTTGTAGCAGATAACCTTATTTTTGCTGGCATCATAGAAAGTAGAACTGTAATAAACAGTAGGTTTCAAGCTTCTGAGTGTACCAATCTGTGTATAATCAGCTACAGCCCACATATCACACCATGATCTGTCATGAAACCAATAATAACCTGTACCTGCCAGTGAATTTACCTTGATGTTGAGAGCTCTGGTGTTTCTGTTCAGACGGACTTCTTTAATCTGGTCAAAATAGCCCTTTGTTCTATAATCTTTTACATAAGATTCCTCATATGCTCCTGCTCCAACACAAGCCACCGATGCTACTGTTGCTACTGCGAGTACTGTTCCCATTATTCTTCTTACTATTCCCATTGTAATCTCCTCCAATAATTTATAATAAATTAAGATTTTGTCTATCTGACGGGACTCTGTTCTGAGGTTTGTTTCCTCTCCCTTAAGACAATTATATTATAGTAGTTTTTTGAAACAATTTCAATCCGATAAATCACCAAAGAAAAAATTTTTTATTGTTTATTTTAACATATTTAATAAACAATGTTTTTATAATTTATTATATTTTTGTATAAGCTGACTAAAATAATATAAAAAATAAATATTATTGAAAAAATATAATAATTATTACATAAACATAAAAAAGGTTAACATACTGAAAAAGAAGTCGTGTAAAAGAGGATATTCCTATAAAAATAAGAGTGAAGTGATAGAAATGGCATTTGTCTGACACAAGAACAACAGAAAAAGTTTACGGTTATCATTAAGCGGGCGGTATGGTATACTATGTATGAAAAAGGAATAATCACACAAAAACAGTTAATGTGACTTATCGAAAACTTTTATGGTTGAGTTTGTAAACAGGGATAAAAAAAATAATCCCTCAAGGAAAACCACAGTTTTCTTTGAGGGATTTATCTTTTGAATCAAGAAATCAATTAC